>NZ_JBYSXE010000001.1:0-150694 GCF_058781925.1 Sphingobium sp. FW306-1B-F04DB
CCCCAACCCCTCCCTTAAAAGGGAGGGGCTCAGATTGTGGGATCGCCGCCCTGGCTTCACCATGCCGCCGCCAATGGCGCGCGCAGAGCCCGCTTTCGTGCCGCCGCCCGAGACGGTGAGTTACCCCCTCGGCGTTGCGCGCGGCCAGGTGGCGAAGACCTATATCGTCGCTGAAGCCGAAGATGGCCTGGTGATCGTCGATCAGCATGCCGCGCACGAACGCCTTGTGCTCGAACGCATGCGCCGTGCGATGGACGGCGGCGGTGTCGCGCGACAGGCGTTGCTGCTTCCCGAAGTCGTCGAGCTCGACGAGAGCGCGTGCGACCGGCTGGAGGCGCGCACCGCCGAACTGGTCGAATTCGGGCTCGAACTCGAACGCTTCGGGCCCTCGGCGATGCTCGTTCGCGCGACGCCCGCAATGCTGGGCAATGGCGATGTGAAGGCGCTCGTCACCGACTTGGCGGACGAGCTTGCGGCCTATGACGAGGCACTCTCATTGAAGGAGCGGCTCGACCATGTCGCGGCCACGATGGCGTGCCACGGCTCGGTCCGCGCGGGGCGCATCCTCTCGGTCGCCGAGATGAACGCGCTGCTGCGCGAAATGGAGGTCACCCCGCATTCGGGCCAGTGCAACCACGGCCGTCCCACCTGGGTGAAATTAGCGCTCGGAGACGTGGAGAAGCTGTTCGGGCGGAAGTGAGCGCGGTTACACGAATGCGCCGATAAGGAGCAGGAGCGCGCCGACCGCCATGAGCCCAAGGCCCGGCAGATCGGCCTTGATGCTCAACCGGGCTCCACGCCCCCTCGGCTCAAGCGTATCAGGACGTGCTGACCTCGTCCGTGATCGCGCTTCGCTGAGGCGACCGCGTCTCAGGGTTCGCGTCGCAGCAAGCACCATGCCGCCGACGACCAACACCATGCCGAGCCAGATCAGAGCCATGCAGGGGTAACCCCGCGCGCAAGCCATTGTTCCGCAGACGCGCTTCTTGCGGGATAAAGCCCCGCGCGTTCAGGGAGCGAAAAGCAGCCCGTCCCAGCTTTCGCGCGCCGCGCGGCGCGCCGCGATCGCGGATTCGTCGCCATGCGCGGCTTCCAATGCGGCTTGCGCCTGCTGCACGAAATGGGGCCAGTCGCGATCGATGATGCGCTGCGTGGCGGAATGTTTGTGCCGCTCATGGAAAGCCTGCTCGCATATCGCGCGGGCAACATGCTCGACGATGGTGGCACTGCAACGCATGGCGCGCACATATCGGGCAATAGTTTGGCTCACAACGACGTTGGTCTATGCGATTATGTCACTCGTCGAAATTCTCGATACGTTACCGTAACTTGTTATGAACGTGCCGAATTTTGTTGCGCGCGGTGCATGGTCGGGCGCAGCCTGACGTGCCGATACAAGGGATGCCCGCGCCATGCACGAACAGGACAGCATAGCACGTCACCTGAGGATCACCGGCCGCGTCCAGGGCGTCGGCTATCGCGACTGGGCAATGGGCAGGGCGCGAGCGCTGGGACTCGCCGGCTGGGTTCGCAACCGCAGCGACCGCAGCGTAGAGGCGCTGATATCGGGTACGCCCGCTGCGGTGGCCTCGTTCATCACCGCCTGCCATGACGGGCCAGCGCTGGCGCGCGTCAGCGGCGTGGCGGTGGAGGACGCCGACGCGCCCGCAGGGTCCGGCTTCGAGTTCCTGCCAACCGCCTAGTGGGGCGCTACTGCATTGCCCGTTGGTATCAGGCAGCCGACACAGCGCTTGCGCCGCTCGCAGCCGCCGCGCTCCCGAGAACATTGGCCGCACTAAGCACCGCGCGCACGCTGGCGGTCGCCACATCGGCATCGACGCCCACGCCGAACACCGTCCGGCCCTCGGGCGTGCGGCATTCGACATAGGCGGCCGCCTGCGCGTCCGATCCATGCCCGATCGCATGCTCGCTATAATCCGCGACCTCGAGCTCGATCGCGCATTCGTCGCGCAGCGCCGCCAGCACCGACGAGATCAGGCCGTTGCCGCGCCCGCTGATCGAGCGTTCCTCGCCGTCGAGTTTGATCTTCCCGACGAACATGCGGTTGGCGCCGCCCATCCCGCCCGGCGCATGGGTTTCCTGATAATCGACCAGCCCGAAGGGGTGTTCGCCGTCGAGCGCATAGGCCCGGCGGAAGGTCGTCCAGATATCTTCCGCATTCAGCTCACGGCTCGTTTCGTCGGCCATTGCCTGCACATGACGGCTGAAATCGGCCTGCATCCGCTTGGGCAGCTTCAGCCCCTTGTCCTGCTCGAGCACCCAGGCGACGCCGCCCTTGCCCGACTGTGAGTTGACCCGGATCACCGCCTCGTAGCTGCGACCGAGATCGGCGGGATCGATCGGCAGATAGGGGACTTCCCAATATTCGTCGTTGCGCGCCTCCTGCGCCGCGAACCCCTTCTTGATCGCGTCCTGATGCGATCCCGAAAAGGCGGTGAACACGAGGTCGCCAGCATAAGGGTGGCGCGGGTGGACGGGGATGTTGTTGCAATATTCGACCGTGCGGATGACCTGATCGATATCGGAGAAGTCGAGCCCCGGATCGACACCCTGCGTGTACAGGTTGAGCGCGACGGTGACGAGGTCGCAATTGCCCGTGCGCTCGCCATTGCCGAACAGGCAGCCCTCGACGCGGTCGGCGCCCGCCATCAGCCCCAGCTCGGCTGCGGCTACGCCGGTGCCGCGGTCATTGTGCGGGTGGAGCGAGATCACTACCGAATCGCGGTTGCGGATATTGCGGCAGAACCATTCGATCTGGTCGGCATAGATATTGGGGGTCGCTGCCTCGACCGTCGCGGGCAGGTTGAGGATCAGCGGGCGTTCGGGCGTCGGCTGCAGGATATCCATCACCGCCTCGCAGACCTCGACCGAGAAATCGAGCTCGGCGGTCGAAAAGGTCTCGGGGCTGTATTCGAAATGCCATTGGGTGTTCGGCTGCTTCGCGGCCTCGTCGCGCAGCACCTTGGCACCCGCGACCGCGATCGCCTTGATTTCTGGGCGTTCCATGTTGAACACGATGCGGCGCCACGCGGGCGATACGGCGTTGTAGAGATGGACGATCGCCTGTTTCGCGCCCTTCAGGCTCTCGAAGCTCTTTTCGATCAGATCCTGCCGTGACTGGGTCAGCACCTGAATGATCACGTCGTCGGGAACGCGGCCCTGCTGGACCAGACCCGAGATGAAGTCGAACTCGGTCGCGCCCGCCGAGGGGAAGCCGACCTCGATCTCCTTGACCCCGACCTTGCAGAGCAGGTCGAAGAAACGCGTCTTCTTCTCGCTGTCCATCGGGTCGATCAGCGCCTGGTTGCCGTCGCGCATGTCGGTAGAGAGCCAGCGCGGCGCCTGGGTGATCGTGCGGCTCGGCCATTGGCGGTCGGAAATGGCGACCTGCGGGAAGGGGCGGTATTTTACGGACGGGTCACGCAGCATGGGTCTTCTCTTCAGCTTAGCGCGGGCATGAATCAGCACCCGCGGCTCGTTTTCGCTTCCGGTTTATTATAGCCCTTAGGCGGTGCCGCGGTGCCCGGCTGGGGCACGCGAAAGCGTCGCGCCTAAGGGCGCGTAAGTCGAAGAAGAAGAAGGGCGCGGGGCGCGTTCATGCCCATGCCCATGACGGGAAATGGCGTGCCTGTCCAGCAAAAACCCCTGTCGCTTTCGCAACAGGGGCTTTCAGCGCATCATTATTTCTGGAACGCGGCGGCGATTTCCAGTTTCACCTCGTCCGACACCATCGGGATGCCGTAGCCGATGCCGAAGTCGCTGCGCTTTATCGTGGTTTCGGCCTCGAAGCCGACATTTTCCTTGCCGCCCATCTGCGCGGGCGCCTTGCCGGCGCCATAGAATTCGGCGTCGAGCGTGACTGGCTTGGTGACGCCGTTGAGCGTCAGGTTGCCCGTGATCTTCGCGTCGTTGCCGTTGACCGTCACAGCGGTCGAAACGAACTTCGCGTCGGCGGGACTGGCGCCGAAGAAGTCGGCCGGCTTGCCACCCTCGGCGGGCTTGAGCAGGTGCTTGGTGAGGCCCGCGCTGGCGGTCGTCACCTTGGCGACGGGAATGGTGACATCGACCTTCGCGGCGGACGGATTCTTGGGATCGAGCGTGAGCGTGCCGGTCACGTCGCCGAAGATGCCGAAATAGGGCGAGAAGCCGAGATGGTCGACTTCCCAGCGCACCAGCGTGTGCGCGGGATCGACGGTATAGGCGCCGCCGGTCACAGCGGCAGGATTCTTCGATCCCGGGAGCTGCGCTGACTGCTGCGCGACGAGCGGAAGCGCGACTGCCGAAGCCGCCGCAAGGCCGAAAGCGATGAGGAAAGGACGCATGGAACTGTCTCCTGATGGGGACGCGCAAATTGAGACGCCGCAGCCCGACTGTCAAACCTCAAGCGCGGCCAGAATGCCATCATAGATCAACGTAATGTCGGCTTCACTCGTGCAATAGGGCGGCATCACGTAAAGCGTGTTGCCGAGCGGGCGCAGCAGAAGGCCGCGTTCACGGAAGAAACCGATGAGGCGCGGTGCGAGATCGGAGAGATAGCCCGCATCATCGGCGACCACGTCAACCGCCGCGATCGTGCCGATCCGGCGATGCCCCGCAAGTCGCGAATGATCCGCGAGCCGGTCTAGCTGGCGCTGCTGCATCGCGCTTAGCGTCGTGATCCGTTCAGCGACGGGCTCATCACGCCAGATGGCGAGATTGGCGTTGGCGGCGGCGCAGGCGATCGGGTTCGCGGTGTAGCTGCTCGAATGGTAGAAGGTCCTGCTGCGGTCGCGCGAATAATGCGCGTCGAAGATCGCGTCGGTGGCGAGCGTGACCGCGAGCGGGATCGCGCCGCCCGTCAGCCCCTTGGACAGGCACATGATGTCGGGCGCGATCCCTGCCTGGTCGCAGGCGAAGCGCGTGCCCGTGCGGCCCCAGCCGGTCATCACCTCGTCGGCGATGAACAGCACGCCGTGCGTGGCGCAGATCCGGCGCATCTCGGCGAGCGTTTGGGGCGAATAGATCAGCATGCCGCCCGCGCCGAGGATCAGTGGCTCGACGATGAAGGCGGCGGGCTTTGCGCGGCAGGCGGCCTCGAGCGCATCGAGCGTCGCCTGCTCGCGTCCCGCGGCGGGGAAGGGGATGGTGCCGACATCGAACAGCAGCGGCTCGTACGGACGGTTGAACACACCGCGCGCGCCCACCGACATCGCGCCGATTGTGTCGCCATGATAGCTGTGCTCCATCACGAGGATGCGGTGGCGCGGGCTCCCTATGTTGGACCAATAGCCGAGCGCCATCTTGAGCGCGACCTCGACGCTGGTCGAGCCGCTGTCTGAAAAGAAGACGCGTGTCAGCGATTCGGGGGTCAGTGCGACGAGTTCGCGCGCGAGCGTCTCGGCGGGTTCGTGCGTCCAGCCCGCGAAGATGAGCTGGTCGAGCCTTTCGGTCTGCTCGCGGATCGCGGTCATGATGCACGGATGACAATGGCCGTGCGTCACCACCCACCAGGACGAGATCGCGTCGATCCAGCGCGTACCGTCCTCGGCGTAGATCGCTGCACCCTCTGCGCGTGCGATCCGGGGGATCGGCTCGCCGAGGCCGTGCTGGGTGAAAGGGTGCCAGACGGGGGAGGTGGTCATGCGAAATCGGCGGTGTCGAAGTGCGCGGCAAAGGCGGCGGCGAGCGTTTCGGAAGTCAGCGGGTCTAGCCGGGGGAGGCGGCCGAGCCGCCTGACGCGCGAAATCTCGGGAATGATCGCCTCGCTATCGGGCATCGCGTCGCCGATGAATGCGATGCCGTGAATCTGCACGTTGCGGCTGCGCAGCGCCTCGATCGTCATCAGGCTGTGGTTGATCGTACCCAGCCCGGTGCGCGCGCAGATGATCACGGGCAGTTGCCAGCGCGCGAAGATGTCGGCGAACAACACCGAGCGCGTGATGGGAACGAGCGCGCCGCCAGCGCCCTCGATAACTAGCGGACTGTCGCATCGGGGCGACGTCAGTGCATCCACGTCGATGACGACCCCGTCGATCTCGGCGGCGAGATGCGGCGAGGCGGGGGTGGTGAGGCGATAGGTTTCGGGGAAGATGTGCGCCGCCCCTTCCGTGTCATTCCCGCGAAAGCGGGAATCCAGGGGGCGCGTGCGCGATACGCCGGCTTCGCCTGGATCCCCGCTTTCGCGGGGATGACAAAGAAGGGAAGGGCGGATCAATCGCGCCACGGTCTCGCTGTCGGTGCCGTCCTCAAACCCCGCCTGGACAGGCTTCCAGTAGCTCGCACCAAGCGCCTGGACGAGCGCCGCGGAAAAGATGGTCTTGCCGACATCGGTGTCGGTTGCGGTGATGACGAAGCGCTGGCTCATGCCGGGATGCGCGCGATCGCCCCTTCCATCGCGTCGACGAGCGCGTCGATGTCGGCAGCGGTGACGTTGAGCGTGATCGATACGCGCAGCCGCGCGGTGCCTTCGGGCACGGTCGGCGGGCGAATGCCGCGCACATCGAACCCCGCCGACTGGAGCTCCGACGCGATCGCCATGGTGCGGCCATTGTCGCCGATGATCACGGGGATGATCTGCGAACCGGTGGGAGCGACGCCGAGCCGGTCGTGCAATCGGGCGCTGGCATGCTCGACGAGCGCGTCGAGCGCGGCGCGGCGCTGGGGCTGGGTGGCGACGATCTCGATCGCGCGGCGGACCATGTGTGCTACAAAGGGCGAGGATGCGGTTGAGAAGATGAACGGGCGGGCGCGGTTGACGAGGAAGTCGACGAGCACGCGCGGTGCGCAGAGCAGCGCGCCCTCGCAACCCAGCGCCTTGCCGCAGGTGTGCAGCGCGATGACGTTCTCATGCCCCGCGAGCGATGCCGAAAGGCCACGTCCGTCGGGACCGAAAACGCCCGTTGCGTGCGCCTCATCGATGATGAGCACCGCATCGTTTCGCTCGGCTACTTCGGCCAGGGCCGCAAGCGGGGCGCGATCGCCGTCCATCGAATAGAGGCTTTCGACCGCGATCCACGGGCGCCCCAGACCGCCGCGCGCGCGCCAGTTGCGGATCGCGGTTTCGAAGGCGTCGGCATTGTTGTGCGCGACGGCAACGCGCTCGGCGCGGCCGAGCTTCATCCCGTCATGTGCGCTGGCGTGGATGAGTTCGTCATGGACGACAAGGTCGCCGCGCTGGGGCAGCGTCGCAAAGAGCGCGGCGTTGGCGGTGAAGCCCGTCGCGAAGAACAGCGCGGCCTCGCTGCCATAATGGCGCGCAGCCTCGCTTTCGAGCGCCTCATGCTCCTCGTGATTGCCGCGCAGCAGTCGGGAACCGCCCGATCCGGCGGGCAGGCCGCGCTCGATGCCATCGAACAAAGCGGCGCGCAACTCGGGCGAATTGGCGAGCGCCAGATAGTCGTTCGATACGAAATCGAGCCCTTGGCGCGGCCTGAGCGTGCGAAGCCGGTCGTCGGCGGCGAGCGCATCGAGCTGACGCGCATGGGTTTCGAACGGGCGAGTCTCGGAGGTCATCGCCCGCCCCTTAGCGTTATGCTGAACTTGATTCAGCATCCTTGAACACAGGCGGCGCAGATTCTGCACGCGCCGTGTTCATGGACCCTGAACCAAGTTCAGGGTGACGGCCCGTTGCGCCGTCAGTTCTTGTCCTTGTCGACCAGCTTGTTGGCGCCGATCCACGGCATCATCGCGCGCAGCTCGGCACCGACCTTCTCGATCGGATGCGCCGCGGCCTGCTTGCGCGCCGCCTTCAGCTCGGGCTGGCCCGCGCGATTGTCGAGCACGAAGTTCTTGACGAAGCGGCCCGACTGGATGTCGGCGAGCACGCGCTTCATCTCCGCCTTGGTTTCATCGGTGATGATGCGTGGGCCGGTGGTGATGTCGCCATATTCGGCGGTGTTCGAGATCGAGTAACGCATGTTGGCGATGCCGCCTTCATAGAGCAGGTCGACGATCAGCTTGGTTTCGTGAAGGCACTCGAAATACGCCATTTCGGGGGCATAACCCGCCTCGACCAGTGTCTCGAAGCCTGCCTGGATCAGGTGGGTGACGCCGCCACAGAGCACGGCCTGCTCGCCGAACAGGTCGGTTTCGCATTCCTCGCGGAAATTGGTCTCGATGATGCCCGAACGGCCGCCGCCGACCGCCGAGGCATAGGCGAGTGCGAGGTCGTGCGCGTTGCCGCTCGAATCCTGATGGACGGCCATCAGGCAGGGGACGCCGCCGCCCTTCACATATTCGGAACGCACGGTGTGGCCCGGCCCCTTGGGCGCGACCATGATGACGTCGAGATCGGCGCGCGGCTCGATCAGGCCGAAATGGACGTTGAGGCCGTGTGCAAATGCCAGCGTGGCGCCCTGCTTCAGATTGGCGTGGAGATCGTCATTGTAGAGCGCGGCCTGATGCTCGTCGGGCGCGAGGATCATGACGATATCAGCCCATTTCGCGGCTTCGGCATTCGACAACACCTTGAAGCCTGCACCTTCGGCCTTCTTTGCGGTCGCCGAACCGGGACGGAGCGCGATCGCGACCTCGGCCACGCCCGAATCGCGCAGGTTCTGGGCGTGGGCATGGCCCTGGCTGCCATAGCCGACGATGGCGATCTTCTTGCCCTTGATCAGGTTCAGATCGGCGTCGCGATCGTAGTAAACGCGCATATTCAAGTTCCCTTTGTATTTGCGTACCCCGGCGAAAGCCGGGGTCCAGACCCCGGCTTTCGCCGGGGTACTCGAAACTCAGACGGCGTCCTTGCCGCGGGAAATGGCGACGATGCCCGTGCGGGCGACCTCTACGAGGCCGACCTCGCGCATCAGCGAGACGAAGGTGTCGATCTTGTCGGTGCCGCCCGTCACCTCGAAGACGAAGCTCGACGTCGTCGCATCGACCACGCGCGCCCGGTACACATCGGCAAGACGCAGCGCCTCGATGCGGTGGTCGCCGATGCCCGCGACCTTCACCAGCGCGAGCTCGCGCTCGACATGCGGGCCGAGCGCGGTCAGGTCGAGCACCTTGTGCACGGGCACGAGCCGCTCGAGCTGCGCGATGATCTGCTCGATCATCGGCGCCGAGGCGCTGGTCACGATGGTAATGCGGCTGATCTGGTGATCGTCGCTGATGTCGGTAACGGTCAGGCTCTCGATATTGTAGCCACGCGCGGTGAACAGCCCCGCGATGCGCGCCAGAACACCCGCCTCGTTGTCGACGATGATCGCGAGCGTGTGCCGCTCTTTCAGTTCTTCCTTGATGTGCATTGTATCCCCCGCGCTCAGACCAGCGCTTTGGCTTCATCGTCCATTTCGCCCGAAACCTGATCGGACTGCAGGAGCATTTCGGTATGCGCCGCGCCCGACGGGATCATCGGGAAGCAGTTGGCGAGCTTTGCCACGCGGCAATCGACGATCACCGGGCCCGGCGTGTCGATCATCTGTTTGATGCCCGCCTCAAGCTCCTGCATCCCCTCGATGCGGATGCCCGTCCAGCCATAGGCCTCGCCCAGCTTGACGAAATCGGGCAGCGCGTCGGAATAGCTTTCCGAATAGCGGCTCTGATAGGTCAGCTGCTGCCACTGGCGCACCATCCCCATATATTCGTTGTTGAGGATGAAGATCTTGACGGGCAGGCGGTATTGCGTGGCGGTCGCCAGCTCCTGGATGTTCATCTGGATCGACGCTTCGCCCGCGATATCGATGACGAGCGCGTTGGGATTGCCGAGTTGCGCGCCGATCGCGGCGGGCAGGCCGTAACCCATCGTGCCGAGTCCGCCCGAGGTCAGCCATTTGTTGGGCTGTTCGAAGCGGAAATACTGCGCCGCCCACATCTGATGCTGGCCGACCTCGGTGGTGATGACGGGATTGCGCGCGTGCGTCGCCTCCCACAGCCGGCGGATCGCCTCCTGCGGCATGATCTCCTTGGTCGAGGCGGGGTAGGCGAGGCAATCCTTTGCACGCCATTCGGCGATCTGCGCCCACCATTTCGACAGGTCGTTCTTCTGGTGGCCGCGGCCCTTCCAGATGCGGACCATGTCCTCCATCGCGCGGCCGACATCGGCGAGGATCGGCAGCTCGACATGCACGGTCTTGTTCATCGAGGACCGGTCGATGTCGACATGGATCTTCTTCGAATGGGGCGCAAAGGCATCGAGCCGGCCGGTGACGCGATCGTCGAAGCGGCTGCCCAGCGCGACGATCAGGTCGGCGCGGTTCATCGCCATATTGGCTTCATAGGTGCCGTGCATGCCGAGCATGCCCAGCCACTGGTCCGACGAGGCAGGGAAGGCACCGAGCCCCATCAGCGTCGAGGTGACGGGGGCGCCCGTGATCCGGGCGAGCTCGCGCAGGATCTGGCTCGCCGCCGGGCCCGCATTGATGACACCGCCGCCCGTGTAGAAGATAGGGCGCTCGGCCGCGGCGAGCATTTCGACCGCCGCCTCGATCTGCGCCTGGTCGGCCTTGACCTGCGGGCGATAGGTCTTGTGCTGGATCGCGCCGGGCTTGCGGTACTTCGCGGTCGCGACCTGGACGTCCTTGGGAATGTCGACGACGACGGGGCCAGGCCGCCCCGATGTGGCGATGTGGAACGCCTCGTGGACCGTGTCACCCAGTCGCGCGGGATCCTTGATCAGATAATTGTGCTTGGAACAGTGGCGCGTGATGCCGACCGTGTCGGCCTCCTGGAACGCATCCGATCCGATCAGCGCCGTGGGAACCTGGCCGGTGATGACGACCATAGGGATCGAATCCATCAGCGCGTCGGTGATGCCCGTGACGGCATTGGTCGCGCCTGGCCCCGAGGTGACGAGGACGACGCCGGGCTTGCCGGTCGAGCGCGCATAGCCTTCGGCCGCGTGCGTCGCAGCCTGTTCGTGGCGGACGAGGATGTGCTTGATGCGGCTCTGCTTGAACAGCGCGTCATAGATCGGAAGCACCGCGCCACCCGGATAGCCGAATACGACCTCGACCCCGAGATCGCTCAGGGCCTCGACCAGTATGTCCGCACCGGACTTTTCCGCAGTCATCAAATCCTCCGACCATGTTTACGCGCCCACGCTGCCGCAGTGCAGCAAGGGCAAGGCCGGCTGAGCTACGGACAATAAATTAAACTGTCAACACCTGTGATTGTAATTTAATTGCTATCTGATCAACGATGGAGTCATCAAGTTGCTCTTTTGCGACAGTCCATTCCGCGGGCGGCTGGCGCGAGAACCAGGTATATTGCCGCTTCCCATATTGCCGCGTCGCGATTGTGCCACGTTCGAGCATCACTTCGCGGCTGACCTCGCCGTCGAGCCAGGCCGAAATCTCGGGGACGCCAATCGCGCGCATCACGGGCAGCGCGGGGTCGAGATGGCGCGCACGCAACGCCTCGACCTCGTCGATCGCGCCTTGCCCCAACATCGCGGCGAAGCGCCGTTCGATCCGTTCGAACAGCCAGTCGCGCGGCGGCAGAAGGATCAGCGGTACGAGATCGATATCGTCGGCGATGCCGCCGATGCGCGCGTCCTGCCACGACGCAAGTGTGCGCCCGGTCGAACGGACCACCTCAAGCGCGCGTGCCACGCGCGCCGTGTCGGCGGCCGCGAGCCGCGCGGCTGCCGCAGGATCCTCGCTCGAGAGCGCGGCATGCGCGTCGGCGACCGGCAACGCGCGGACCGCGGCGCGGATGTCTGGGTCAATATCGGGCACCGGCGCGATGCCGTCTAGCAGCGTGCGCAGGTAAAGCCCCGTGCCGCCGACAAGGATCGGCAGAGCCGCATCATACGCGGCGATCTCGATTTCGCGCTTCGCATCCTCCGCCCAGCGCGCCGCCGAACACGCTTCAGCGCCGTCGATATAGCCGAACAGCCGATGGAGTACGCCCCCCATCTCGGCCGCATCGGGGCGCGCGGAAAGCACGCGCAGATCGGCATAGACCTGAGCCGAATCGGCGTTGATGACGACCGAGGGCAGGCGCTGGCCGAGATTTACCGCCAGAGCCGACTTGCCGCTCGCGGTCGGCCCCGCAATAAGCACCACCTTCTGACGCCGGGGAGTGTGAGTCTTGTTCATCGCGACACTGATAGCAGAGCACCTCGGATATGGTGACGTTGACGAAGCGTTGGACAGACTGGATGTGGCAGGCTGCCAGCCGGGTAGCTGGGATTGGATCGACGAGGGCCGAGCAGCCGACATTCCCTTCGTGATGAACCTCGAAGCCGCGCGCGCCGCGCTGTCCGCGCCCTCGGACATGGATGTCATCATTCAGCCGCGCGAGCAACGCGAGAAGAAGCTGCTGATTTCCGACATGGATTCGACGATGATCACGATCGAGTGCATCGACGAACTCGCCGATTATGCGGGGATCAAGGCCGAAATCTCCGAAGTGACCGAACGCGCGATGCGTGGCGAACTCGATTTCGAGGCTGCGCTCGACGCGCGCGTCGCGCTGCTCAAGGGGTTGCCGGTCTCGACGCTCGACACCTGCTATCGCGAGCGCGTGAAGCTCATGCCCGGCGCGACGACGCTGGTGAGGACGATGCGCGCGCGCGGTGCGATGACCGTGCTCGTTTCGGGCGGCTTCACCCATTTCGCGGATCGCGTTGCAATGGAAATCGGCTTTGAGCGCGCGGTGTCGAACACGCTCGGCATCAGTGGCGACGCGCTCGATGGCACCGTTGCGCGCCCCGTCATCGGCGCAGCCGCCAAGCGCGAAACGCTGGTCGAAGAGGCAGCGCGCAACGGTCTCGACCTAGCGCAGACGCTCGCCGTGGGCGATGGCGCCAACGATATCCCGATGATCGAGGCCGCTGGGCTCGGTGTCGCCTACCATGCCAAGGAAAAGGCTGCTGCTGCGGCCGATGCGCGCATCATCCATGGCGACCTGACCGCACTGCTTTACGCGCAGGGCATTCCCCGCGCTGAATGGGTGATGGACTAGGGTTTCACCGCCATGCAGGCCTGCCCCGCGACCTTGACCGCGGCGCACTGGCGATCGGCATCCACCTTCGTTCCGAACGGGCCTGCCTGAAGCCGCGTTACCGCACCCGCCTTCACATAAAAGGGCTCGATCGCACCAAGCCCTTTCACCCTGGGCTTTAGCGCGCTCCAAAGCGAACGCGCGCGCGCGGCGTCACTGAACGCGCCGAGCTGGATGCGCCAGTCGCCAGCAGGTACAGCCGCCTTGGGAGCCGCAGGGCGGGACGTCTGCACTGCGGCGGGCCTGAGCTGCACGGAAGCAGGGACGGGGGTTGGTGTCGTCACTGTCTTGGCAACCGATGCCGGGGCGGGTGCGCCGCCGGGAACGGGATAGGGCGCGCCGACGGGCTTTGCGGCAGCCGCTGGTTGCACCGGCGGCGGGGCTGCCACGTCGGGGACCGAAGGCTTCCTTTGCGCGGCCTCGATTTCGCGCGCGAGCACCATCGCCTGTTGACGCTGATCGAGCGGCATGAACTCGTCCATCTGGACCAGCGCGCGCGACGCCTGTGAAAGCCCTGCCGACGACGCGCGCGTCACCAGCGCGTAGCCGCGGATCCAGTCCTTTGCGACGATGTCGCCGTTGAACAGCGCGGTGCCCAATATGTACTGCGCTCGGGGGTCGCCCCGCGCCACCGACTTTTCGAGCCAAGGCATGGCCTCGGCGCGCCGCCCGTTCTGGAACAGCACCAGCCCGTAATTGTCCGCGGCTTCCTCATGCCCCTGCGCCGCGGCGAGCTGGTACCAGTGTTCGGCCTGAACGAGGTCCGCCTCCACGCCGCGGCCGAGCTTGTAGGCGGTGGCGATATTGTATTGCGCGTCCGCATCACCCTCGATTGCGCGGGGCCGCCACAGTCGCACCGCCTCGGCGAAGTCGCCTTTGAGCCACGCCTCGATGCCCTGCTCGACATCGCCCGGGCCGGGGCTCTGTCCGGGCTGGGCCAGGCCAGGCACGACTATCGCCAGGCTCGCGGCCGCGAAGCCCGCCCTTAAGTGCCATGCGAACGCCTTCATCGGATGCCCCCTGTGCGCCTGTTCGCGCAGCAGCCTAAACAGACTTTCTTAATCGGTTCTTAGCAAAAAATTATCCAAGTTAAAATCGGCACTTGGCCAAATATTCTTTCCGCCTGTTAACCAGATTTTAGACGTCATCATGGCACCCCTCGACGTGAAGGACAGAGCACGTCCCGAAAAAGTGTGACGCGGTTTTTCGGTCGGGACGTGCTCCGTGAATTGAATCGAGCCTTTCTTATCCTGCCAGGCGATGTCCGCCTTGCAGGGAAAGGCTCGGGGAGCCGAGGGGAAACTATGCGCGTTTTGGCAATGGCATCGCAAAAGGGCGGTTCCGGCAAGACGACCTTGTCGGGCCACCTGGCTGTGCAGGCACAGCTTTCGGGCGCCGGACCGGTCGTGCTGATCGACATCGATCCACAGGGGTCGCTGGCGGACTGGTGGAACGAGCGCGAGAGCGAATATCCCGCCTTCGCGCAGACCACGGTCGCGCGGCTGGCCTCGGACCTCGAGGTGCTGCGCCAGCAGGGTTTCCGTCTGGCGGTGATCGACACGCCGCCCGCGATCACGATGGCGATCCAGAGCGTCATCACCGTCGCCGAACTGATCGTCATCCCGACGCGCCCGAGCCCGCACGATCTGCGCGCCGTCGGTGCGACGGTCGATCTGTGCGAGCGTGCGGGCAAGCCGCTGATCTTCGTGGTCAACGCGGCCACTCCCAAGGCCAAGATCACCTATGAAGCCGCGGTCGCACTCTCGCAGCACGGCACCGTTGCCCCGGTGACGCTGCACCACCGCACCGATTTCGCCGCTTCGATGATCGACGGCCGTACCGTGATGGAGGTCGACCCGAAGGGCCGGTCGGCGCAGGAGGTCACCGAGCTCTGGTCGTACATCTCCGACCGCCTCGAAAAGAATTTCCGCCGCACCGTGTTCAGCGCGCCGCAGGTGGGTGTCGCCGCGGTCGCACCGCGTCCGATGGGCGGCTTCGGCCGCCGCGTCATTGGCCAGTAAGGCGGGAGGTAATGATCATGGGTGAACCCAAACCCGTCGCTTCGCTCTCTTCCGGGCTGCTGGCGCGCAAGGGCCATGCGAAGCCCGCGATGCGTCCGCAGGGATTCGGCGGTTTCGGCGGCGGCTTCAGCGGCCAGGACGATCTGGGCTGGAACGACATGGGGCACGACGTGCCCAAGACGGTTGCGTTTCCGACCGGCGCCGAGCTCGGCGAGATTCCCGAGCAATCCGTGCCGCCCGTCGTGCTCCAGCGCGAGGAACTCGCAGAGGAACTCGACGCGGTCGAAGAACAGTTCGACGAGGATGAAGTCGAGGATGTTGCCTTCGACGCGCCCGTCCTGACGACGCGCAAGAAGTCCGACGCGCTCAAGGTGCCCCGGGTCGCGGTCGCGCGCGCCAAAAAGGCGGTGCGCGGGCGCAAGGGCAAGGCGGCGTTCACGCTCCGCCTCGACCCCGAACGCCACCTCAAGCTCAAGCTGGCCTGTGCGATCGAACGCGCTTCGGCGCAGGCCATCGTCACCGAGGCGCTCGACCTCTTCCTCGCCGATCGTCCCGAACTCGACGATCTGGCGCGCAAGGTTCCGACGGGCAGTGCCAACTAAGCCTATAAAAAATGCGGAGGAATGACATGACGCGCACGGCAGTCCTCAAGATCACGGCGACCGCGTTGGTCGCGGGCACGACGCTGATCGGGGCGAACCCCTCTGTCCGGCAGTTCGACTTCGCCTATGCCTCCGACGACACCGATGCTGCTGCTGCCGCGGCAGAAGCGGCGGCGGCATCGGCGCACGCGCTCAAGCAGCGTGATTTCGACACCGCGATCGCCGAGGCCGAACGGGCAGTGTCGATGAGCCCGCGCGAAGCCGCGTATCGTGCGCTGCTTGGCCATGCCTATCTGCAGGGCGGCCGGCTGATCTCGGCGGAAACCGCGTTCGGCGACACGCTGGCGCTCGATCCCGCCAATGGCCGTGCGACGCTGAGCCTTGCGCTTGTCCAGATCGCGCTCGGCAAGCGCGACCTCGCGATCGAAACACTGCGGCGCGGCGAAGCGCCCGTCGCCGATGCCGATCGCGGCCTCGCGCTCGCGCTGGCGGGTGACACGAATGCGGCGTTCGAGATACTTGAGCCCGCCGCGCGCATGCAGGGCGCCACGTCCAAGCTCCGCCAGAACCTGGCGCTCACGCATGCGCTTGCGGGCAATTGGGGCCGCGCGCGCGTGATTGCCGCACAGGATGTCTCGCCCGCGGAGCTCAATCAGCGGATGGCGGGCTGGGTGCGCTTTGCGCAGCCCGAAAACAGCTGGGATCAGGTCGCGTCGCTGCTGGGCGTCGCGCCGGTCGAGGATGCGGGCCAGCCCGTGCGACTCGCGCTCGCGCCCGTCGCGGTGAAGGATGAGGCCTATGCCATGGTGGCGCCCGAGATTACGGCGCCCGAGGTTGTAGCATCCGCGCCCGAGGCCGAACCGATCAAGGTCGCGGTCAGCGATGTCGAGGGCACGCTGCGTCAGATCAGCTTTGCGCCGCGGCAGGAAGTGGTGCAGCCGCTTCCCGCGTCGGTTGTTCGTGCCCCGCGCGCGTCGGTCAAGCGCGTCGTGGCGCAGGTCGCGCCCGCGAGCGTCGAGAGCACGCGCTATGTCGTTCAGATCGGCGCCTATTCGAGCGCCGCACGCGCCGAAGCCGCGTGGGGCCATTCGGTCGCGCGCTTTGCCGAGCTCGCGCAATATCGTCCGGTGGGCGATACCTTCCAGCTCAACGGCGCTGCGGTGCACCGCGTCGCGTTGGGCGGCTTCGAGACGCGCCGCGACGCCGAGCGTGCCTGCGCCCAGGTCAAGGCCAGGGGCGGCAGCTGTTTCGTCCGCGGTTGGGGCAACGGCGCGCCGTCACAATGGGTACAGCGTGCAGCGGGACGTGTAGCCTCGCGCTAAATCCCGTTCGGGGTCACGGAAGGAGGGCGGTCAGCCGACGGGCTGTCCGCCCTTCAGCATATGGCGGACGCGTCCCTGTACGGGCAGCCCGTCAAAGGGCGTGTTGCCCGCGCGCGCGACCATGCGGTCCGAATCGATCTTCCACGGCGCATCCGGATCGACCACGATCAGGTCGGCGGGCGCGCCGATCGCGATCGTGCCGGCGTCGAGCCCGAGCAGCGCGGCCGGATTGGCAGCCAGCAGCGTGAACAGGCGCGCATGATCGATCAGGCCGTCGCGCACGAGGCCGAGCGTCAGCGCAAGCAGCGTCTCGGCGCCAGCCATGCCCGGCGCGGCATCGGCGAAGGGCAGGCGCTTGTCCTCGGGACCGCGCGGGTCGTGGCCCGAACCGATCATGTCGATCGTGCCGTCGGCGATCGCCGCGAGCGCGGCCTGGCGGTCGGCTTCGTCGCGCAGCGGAGGCGACAGTCGCGCAAAGGTCCGGAAGTCCGACACAGCGATGTCCGACAGGAACAGATGTGCCGGCGTGATGCCGCACGTGACCTTGACCGTTCCCCTGGCCTTGGCCGCGCGGATCAGGTCGAAGCCTGCCGCGGTCGTTACCTGGCGGAAATGGATCGCCGCACCCGCGATCTCTGCAATCGCGATGTCTCGCGCGATCGCCATCGCCTCGGCCATCGCGGGCGCGCAGGGGAGTCCAAGCCGCGTCGCGGTCTCACCCGATGTGGCGACCGCACCCGCGGTCAGTCCGGCATCCTCGGCATGGGCGATCACGGTCAGCCCCAGCGGCGCGGCATAGGCAAGCGCACGACGCATCAGCCCCGAATCGGCGATCCATGCGCGGCCCGTCGCCACCGCGCGTGCGCCCGCGGAACGCATCAGCGCGTATTCGGCGACCTCCTCGCCGTTCAATCCGTGCGTGGCGGCGGCGATGGGGTGGACCCAGAGGTGATCGGGCTTGCCCGATGCCGCAGCGCGCTGGATCAGGCCGGGCTCGTCGAGTGAGGGCGACTGGTCGGGCATCAGCGCGACGCGCGTGATCCCGCCCTGGCGGCACGCCGCGGGATCGACCGCAAAGACGCCGAGGTCGATGATTCCGGGTGCGACGAGCGCGCCGTTGGCGTCGATGATCTCCGCATCCGGGGGAAGGTCGGATCCGCCGATCTCGGCGATGCTCTCGCCGCGGATCAGCACATTGGCCGCTACAGGTGCGCCCGAAGGCAGCACGACACGCCCATTCACGATTGCACGCGCCGTGCTCATGCCCAGCCCATCTCTTTGTTGGTCGGGCTGCTCAAGACCAGCCCAATCTCTTTGTTGGTCGGGCTGTTCAAGACCAGCCCTCCACGCCACGCTTGCGTCGCGTCAGCACGTCGAGGCAGGCCATGCGCACCGCCACGCCCATCTCGACCTGCTCGGTGATCGCCGAGCGTTCGGGATCGTCGGCGACGCTCGAGTCGATCTCGATGCCGCGGTTCATCGGGCCGGGGTGCATCACGAGCGCGTCGGGCGCCGCGCGCTCAAGCCGTTCGGGCGTCAGCCCCCAAAGCGCATGATATTCGCGCGGCGAGGGGACGAAACCACCCGCCATGCGCTCGTTCTGGAGCCGGAGCATCATCACGACATCGGCGCCCTCGATCCCGGCGTCGAAATCGGTGAAGGCGGTGACGCCCATCCGCTCGACCGCGGGTGGCATCAGCGTCGGTGGCGCGATCACGCGCACTTCGACCGCAAGCGCGGTAAGCGCAAGGATATTGGAGCGCGCGACGCGGCTGTGGAGAACGTCACCGCAGATCGCGACGCGCAGGCCGGCGATCCGGCCCTTGCGGCGGCGGATGGTGAGCGCGTCGAGCAGCGCTTGCGTCGGATGCTCATGACGCCCGTCGCCCGCGTTGAGCACGGGGCAGTCGACCTTGTCCGCGATCAGCTGCACCGCGCCCGAGCTCTGGTGGCGGATCACGATCACATCGGCGCGCATCGCATTGAGCGTGACCGCGGTGTCGATTAGCGTCTCGCCTTTCTTCACGCTCGATTGCGCGGCGTGCATGTTGACGACGTCGGCGCCCAGACGCTTGCCCGCGATCTCGAACGACAGCAGCGTGCGCGTCGAATTCTCGAAAAAGGCGTTGATCTGGGTCAGCCCCGAAAGTCGGCCGTCGTGCTTGCTCGCCTTGCGGTTGAGGTCGACCCATTGCTCGGCCTGGTCGAGCAGGAAGGCGATCTCATGCGGCTGAAGTCCCGAGATTCCGGTGAGGTGGCGATGCGGGAAAAGCTGCGCCTCGGTGATCCCGTGCGCGGATGGGGAGGATGTGTCTTGCATTAAAGCCGCCGCTTACGCTGAAGCGCTGCCGAGTTCAACCACCCGCCATCGCGAGGCCGTCGATTGCGCCCTGAAGAATGTGCGCCGCGGCGAGCGTATCGACGCGTTCCGCGCGTTTTGCGCGACTGAGATCGGCCTCGATCATCACGCGCTCGACCGCCACCGTCGACCAGCGCTCGTCCCAGAGCAGGATCGGCAGCGCCAGATCCTCGATATTGCGCGCAAAGGCGCGCGTGGACTGGCTGCGCGGCGATTCGGTGCCGTCGAGGTTGAGCGGCAGGCCGAGCACGATGCCGGCGACCTGCTGGCCGGCGATCATTGCGGCCAGCGCCGCCTTGTCCTTCGAGAATTTGGACCGCTTGATCGTCCCCGCGGGGCTCGCGAAGCTCCAGCCCGCGTCGCACAGCGCGGTGCCGATCGTCTTGGTGCCGAGGTCGAGCCCGATCAGCCGGCCGCCATCGGGCAGTGCGTCGCCAAAGGCACGCGAATCGCTCGTGATCATTGCTTCTTATAGGCAGCGACCCGCCGCGCCGCATCGGCGCGGACATTGGCCCAGAACAGGCTGTAATCATAGACATGGTAGTTGTTGCCGGGCAGCACATAGGGGCCGACTTCGGGCGGATCGCCGATCATCAGGAAGCCGTTGGGCGCGCAGCGCGCCGGGACCGCACCCCTGCTGAGCGTGGCGGTCTTCAGGTCGTCGGAGGGGACGAGCGTGCCCAGATTGGCGGTTGCCAGCGCCGCGGTGTCTGGCGCCCCCGTGACGGGGTTGGTGCAGACCATCGACGTCCCCTTGCGCGAATCTCCGTTGAGGCCGGTCGTCGCGTCATAGGTTTCCATGATCAATGAAGGATCGGCGGGTTCGGCAAAGCTCTGCCAGCTGAGCACGCATCCCGCCTGGTCGGGGCCCATGCATTCGGGCAGCCCGAGCGCCTTGATGTCGGTATCGCGCGAGACCGGCCAGCCGACGACATAGGCCGCAACAATCCGCTTCGCGACGGGCTTGCCCGCGACCTTTTCACGCAGCAGCCGCGTCAGGTGGAGCGCACCCTGGCTGTGCCCCGCCAGGATGATCGGACGATTCCTGGGGATCTCGAACAGGAATCGGTCGAACGCAGAGGCAATGTCGCCATAGGCGAGATCGAGCGCCTTTTCGGCCTCGGGCTTTTCGGTGAGGAAGGCGCCGAAGGTCGCCTGGCGATAACGCGGCGCCCAGATCTCTCCGACTTCGTTGAACGCGCTGGCCTGGCCGCGGAGGAACAGCGCGGCGCGATCGTTGGCTTCCTGATTCTCCAACGGCGCGTTCCAGCGCGCACGCTCAAGATAAGAGGTGGGGTGGATGAAGAAAACCGCCGCCTCGGGCCTGGCGCCGGGCGCAAAGCCTTCGGGCGTCCAAAGCGCGGGGTTGTCGGCAGTGTGGTCGGGGCGCGCGAGCCACATATCGGGCTCGGCATAGGCGCTCATCTGCACGCCCGGCTGGGGTACGAACGCGGTTGTCGGCACCATCGCGGTGCGCATGATCTGAACGCCGAACAGGCGGTAGGCAAAGGCGGCGGCAATAGCCAGCATGATCAAAATCGCAATCAGATAGAGGAATTTGCGCGCCAACGGGCATCCTTCCTATTGTGCAGTGCAGCATAAAACGGGCGGGCCGACAATTTCGTTCCTCTGCCGGACACATGCCCGCGGCGCAATCGGCAAGCGATGCAGGCAATGTCGAGGGCTGCATGAAATCTCCACTGGATTCGTATTGCCGTCCGAACGACAGTGCCGCCAGCGAGGGAGGATGAAAGCGTGACAACAGAAGCGGATAACGAACGCCCCGACTGGAACCTGCGCCCCTGGTTGCTTGCCGCAGCTGGAGCCATTGCGGGCATAATCATTCATCTGATCCTCGGCGATGCGCCGTTCTATTCCACGCCCCCGTCGGCCTTGAAGACCGCCAGCGTCGCCTTTGTCGGCTCGTTCGCGGTGCTGATCGGCTTCACGCTCGAGCGCGAACGCTGGCAGTGGTCGCTGGCTTTCTCCTTCATTTCCGCGCTCGCGATCGGGCTGATCCTCTACTGGAACGGCGCGCCCGATCAGTGGAGCGGGGGTGATGGCTGGCGCGTGGTCTGCATCTTCCTTGCGGTCGCGATCGCCGCGCCGCTGTTCCAGACCGCGCGCGATCAGGGCGCGCGGCGCTTCCCCTATGCCGAGGTCCACGGCCATGCGCTGACCAATGTCGTGATCTGGTGCGCTGGCTGGGCGTTTGTCGGCATCGCCTTCCTGCTGACCGCGCTGCTGTCCGAGCTGTTCGCGCTGATCAAGATCACGCTGCTCAAGGACCTGCTCGACGAGAACTGGTTCATCCGCGTGCTGATGGGCGCATCCTTCGGCGCCGCGGTCGGCATATTGCGCGAGCAGGACCGGATAGTGCGCGTGCTCCAGCGCATCATCGTGACGGTCCTGAGTGTGCTCGCCCCCGTGCTCGGCGGGGGGCTGCTGCTGTTCCTGCTGAGCTTGCCCTTCACGGGACTTTCGGCGCTGTGGGATGCGACAAAGGCGACGACGCCGATCCTGCTGTCCTGCGTGATCGGCGCGCTGATCCTCGCCAATGCGGTGATCGGCAACAGCGACGAGGAGGAGCGACGATCTCCGCCGCTGCGCTATGGCGCGATGGCGCTGGGGCTCGCGATGCTGCCGCTCGCGGTGATCGCGGCGATCTCGACGGGTCTTCGCATCGGTCAGTACGGCTTTACCCCCGATCGGCTCTGGGCGCTGGTGTTCGTGATCATCGCGTGTGCCTATGGCCTCGCCTATCTCGTGTCGCTGGCGCGCGGACGGATGAATTGGGCCGATCATCTGCGCCCCGCCAACCTCAACCTCGCCTTCGGACTGTGCGCGATCGCGCTGTTCCTCGCGCTGCCGATCCTGAGTTTCAACGCGATCTCGACGCGCGATCAGGTCGCGCGGCTGGAAAGCGGGAAGGTGACGCCGGAGAACTTCGATTGGGCCGCGTTGCGCTATGATTTCGGGGATGCCGGGCGCGCCGCGATCGACCGCCTGAAGGCCAGCAAGTCGGCTTCGATACGCACGGCCGCCGCAAAGGCGTTGCGGGCGGAGCGTCGCTGGGACATTGAGCAGCAGCAGAACGATGAACGAGCGGCGCGGGAAATGGACGCCCGTTTGCGCGTGATCCCGGCGGGTGCAGCTTTGCCTGAGGAGCTACGAATGGCGCTCGTCGAGTATTCGGTCTGCGGCCGTGAGGCATTTTGCGCGGTGCTCTATGATCAGAGCAAAGCAGAGGCGATCGCGCTCCGGCAGACCTGCGATCCCTCAGCGGTTGATTCAACGCGGCCAAAAAAAGGCGCGCAAGTGGACGTCATGTTTGCCGTCGAGGCTGACGATTGCGAACCTGCGGTCAAGCGGTTGAGAATCGTGAACGGCCGTTGGACCGACGACGCACCAGCATTGCCATCCGCCTTCAAAAAGGTACTCGCGGCATCGGTGGCGAGAGCTATCAGATCCGGGCCGATCGAGATCCGCGAGGTGACACGCCGGCAGGCCTTTCTCGACGGCAAGCCGGTGGGCGACGTCTTCGAGTAGCCTCGGCGCTTGAAGCGCGGCGCGGCGGGTGCTAGCCGCGCTGGCATCTGCCAGACCCGATTGAAGGCTTTCATGTCCGTCGATACCGCAACCGTGAAAAAGATCGCGAGCCTCGCGCGCATCGCCATGCGCGATGACGAGGCCGAGGCGATGGTGCCCGAGCTCAACAACATCCTTGGCTGGATCGAGCAGCTGGGCGAGGTCGACACCAGTGCAGTCGAGCCGATGACCGCGGTCATCCCCAATCATCTGCGCCTGCGCGAGGATATCGTGACCGACGGCAATTGCCGCGACAAGGTCCTCGCCAATGCGCCCCAGGCCGAACACGGCTTTTTCGCGGTTCCGAAGGTGATCGAATGATGGCGGGGCGCCAGCATTCGATCATCCCGGACTTGATCCGGGATCCATTCGCGCCTGCGTGTCAGGATTTGAAAATTCCGTGTTCATGGATGCTGAACCAAGTTCAGCATGACGAGGTAAAATAGTGTCCAGTTTGACTGACCTTGGCGTTGCCGCCATCCGCGACGGTGTGCGCGACGGCAGCTTTTCCGCGCGCGAAGTCGCGACCGCGTTCAACGATCGCGTCGCGAAGGCGAAGGCGCTCAACGCATTTCTCGTGGAAACCCCCGACCATGCGCTGAAGGCCGCCGATGCGGCCGACGCAGCGCGCGCCTCGGGCGATCTCAAGCCGCTGTCGGGCGTGCCGATAGGGATGAAGGACCTGTTCTGCACCGATGGCGTGCCGACGACCGCCGCCAGTGGCATCCTCGAGGGCTTCAAGCCGACCTATGAATCGACGGTCTCCGCCAATCTGTGGAAAGCGGGCGCGGGGATGCTTGGCAAGCTCAACCTCGACCAGTTCGCGATGGGCTCGTCCAACGAGACCAGCGCGTTCGGCAATGTGATCTCGCCCTGGCGGCGCAAGGACGGCGGTAATGCGCCGCTCGCGCCGGGCGGCTCCTCGGGCGGCAGCTCGTCGGCGATCTCGGCGCGGCTCTGCCCTGCGGCGACCGGCACCGACACGGGCGGCTCGATCCGCCAGCCCGCGTCGTTCACCGGTATATCGGGCATCAAGCCGACCTATGGCCGGTGCTCGCGCTGGGGCACGATCGCCTTCGCCAGCTCCCTTGATCAGGCGGGCCCGATGGCGCGCGACGTGCGCGACTGCGCGATCATGCTCGAGGCGATGGCGGGTTTCGACCCGAAGGATTCGACCTCGCTCGAATTGCCCGTGCCCACATGGGAAGCAGGATTGTCGAGCGATCTCAAGGGCAAGAAGATCGGTATTCCCAAGGAATATCGCGTCGACGGCATGCCGCACGAGATCGACACGCTGTGGGAGCAGGGCATCGCCTGGCTGAAGGACGCAGGCGCCGAGATCGTCACCGTCTCGCTGCCGCATACCAAATACGCGCTGCCCGCCTATTACATCATCGCGCCCGCGGAAGCGTCGTCCAACCTCGCGCGCTATGACGGCGTGCGCTACGGGCTGCGCGACCTGCCCGACGGCGCGGGCCTTCAGGACATGTACGCTGCGACGCGCGCCGCGGGCTTCGGGCCCGAGGTCAAGCGCCGCATCATGATCGGCACCTATGTGCTCTCGGCGGGCTTCTACGACGCCTATTACAACCAGGCGCAGAAGGTCCGCACGCTGATCGCGCGCGACTTCGACGAGGCATGGAAGAACTGCGATCTGCTGCTCGCGCCGACCGCGCCCTCCGCGGCGTTCGCGCTCGGCGAGAAGTCGGCGGATCCGCTCGCGATGTACCTCAACGACGTCTTCACCGTGCCGAGCTCGCTTGCGGGCCTGCCCGCCATGTCGGTGCCCGGCGGGCTCGACGCCCAGGGGCTGCCGCTGGGCCTCCAGATCATCGGCAAGGCATTGGACGAGCAGGGCGTGCTCAATGCCGGCCTCGCGATCGAGGAGCGCGCAGGCTTCACGGCGCGGCCGGAGCAGTGGTGGTGAGCATCCGCCTCTCCGGCGTCACCCCAGCGAAAGCTGGGATCCAGACGATGCCAGTGATGCGCGGTTGGGTTGAAAATATCGCTTGGACTCCAGCTTTCGCTGGGGTGACGAGGTTGAAATGACTGAGAGCACTTACAGAATTCAGGGCGCAACGGGCGATTGGGAGGTCGTGATCGGCCTCGAGGTCCATGCGCAGGTCACCTCCAACGCCAAGCTCTTCTCGGGCGCGGCGACCGCGTTCGGCGCGGAGCCCAACAGTCAGGTCTCGCTGGTCGACGCCGCGATGCCAGGCATGCTGCCCGTGCCCAACAGGGAATGCATCCGCCAGGCGGTGCGCACCGGCATGGCGATCGACGCACAGATCAACAAATGGTCACGCTTCGATCGCAAGAACTATTTCTACGCCGATCTGCCGCAGGGCTACCAGATCTCGCAGCTCTACCATCCGCTGGTAGGCGAGGGCGCGATCGAGGTCACGCTCGACGAGAAGGATCCCGACAGCGCGGTGAAGCGCATCGGCATCGAGCGAATCCATGTCGAGCAGGATGCGGGCAAGCTGATGCACGACCAGCATCCGACGCGCTCCTATGTCGATCTCAACCGGTCGGGCGTCGCGCTGATGGAAATCGTCTCGCGCCCTGACATGCGTTCGCCTGCCGAAGCAGGGGCTTATGTCAAGAAGTTAAGATCGATTCTCCGCTATGTCGGCTCGTGCGACGGCAATATGGAAGAGGGCTCGATGCGCGCCGACGTCAATGTCAGCGTGCGCAAGCCGGGCGAACCCTTCGGCACCCGGACCGAAACCAAGAACGTCAATTCGGTGCGCTTCGTCATGGCGGTGATCGAGCATGAGGCCAGCCGTCAGGTGGACGTGCTCGAATCGGGCGGCAAGATCGTCCAGGAGACGCGGCTGTACGATCCCGACCGCAACGAGACGCGGTCGATGCGCTCCAAGGAGGATGCGCACGACTATCGCTATTTCCCCGATCCCGACCTGTTGCCGCTCGAGCTCGACGACGCGTTCCTCGAGGAATGCCGCGCGTCGCTGCCCGAGCTGCCCGACGCCAAGCGCAAGCGCTACGAGGGCGAGCTGGGACTGACCGCCTACGCCGCCGCGGTGCTGACCGCCGAAGCCGAAACCGCGCGCTGGTATGAGGCGCTGCTCGCCGAATGCGGCGATCAGGGCATGGCCAAGGCCGCGTCCAACTGGCTGATTTCCGACCTGTTCGGCGCGCTCAACCGGCTCGGCCTCGATATCGAGCACAGCCCGGTTTCTCCGAAACAGGGCGCCGAACTGCTCAAGCTCGTCGCCGACGGCACGCTTTCGGGCACGCTTGCCAAGCAGGTCTTCGAGATCATGCTCGAGACGCGTCAGGACCCCGGCGTGATCGTTGAGGAAAAGGGCCTGAAGCAGACCAGCGACACCGGCGCGATCGAGGAAGTGATCGCGGGCGTGCTGGCCGCCAATGCCGACAAGGTCGAGCAGTACAAGGGCGGGAAGGAAGCGCTGTTCGGCTTCTTCGTAGGCCAGACGATGAAGGCGATGGGCGGCAAGGCCAATCCCAAGGTGGTCAACGATCTGCTCAAGAAGGCGCTGGGCTGAATTTGTAGCGTTACGGCTGCCCAACAAGCGGCCGTTACGCGTACATCTTGTACGCGCGTGAAATCAAATTAGAAATCCCTGTTGTTGACTTCGCGCGACTCGGTCTCGCGGTCGACAAAGGGGGAGGATTTCATGCTGCGCTTCTTGATTGCGCCGGCGCTTGCCGGTGCCATGTTCTTCAGCGTTCCCGCACATGCACAGATGGAAAGCTCGGCATCCAAGGCCGGTTTCGCGTTTCCCGCTGATCAGCCGGTAAAGATACTCGTTTTCCGGCCCGACGTGCAGGTCGGCGAGCAATCGACCGGCGGCCTCAACGAGCCCAATGCGGACTGGACGGCCGAAGCACGCAAGCAGCTGGCCGCCGCGCTAGAGCAGGCGCAGTCGCAACGTTCCAATGAACTGGTTGTGGTGCCAGAACTGGAGGGCGACCAGGCGGCGCTGCTTTCAGACTATCGTTCGCTCTTCAAGGCTGTGGCGGGTGCGGTGCTGACGCACAAGCTGTTTCCTGGCAACCGGCTGCCCACCAAGAGGGAGACCTTTAACTGGACGCTCGGTTCTGGTGCCTCCAAGCTCGGCGAGATGGGCGGGGGCAATTACGGCCTCTTCATCTATACCTATGACAGCTATGGCTCGGCCGGCCGCAAGGCGGCGCAGATCGTCGGCGCGATGTTCGGCGTCGGGATCAGTTCGGGTGTCCACATCGGCTATGCCGGGCTGGTCGATCTCAAGACCGGCGAGCTGGTCTGGATGAACGCCGACATGAAGATGGGCGGTGACGTCCGTGAAGCCGAGGGTGCGCAGAAGCGGATCACCCAGCTGCTGGAGGATTTCCCGCAGCGCGGAGGCATTGCAGCGACGCCAGCGGCGGCCAAGTGATGGCTCGCAGCCGTCGCTGGCTTGCGATCGCGCTGCTGGCAGCGGTTGCCGGCGCACTGCCTATGGGCGCCGGCGGCGCAGGCGCGGCCGACACCAAATTACCACCGTGGGCGAGCGGCTATCAGCCGCAGGATGCGGATGAACGCGGTCTGTGGATGGAAATGGACGAGGCCGAGCGCGAGCTGCGCGCATCGAACTTCGTGATCCGCGATCCAGCGCTCAACGCCTATGTAAAGGGGGTTCTTTGCCGCACCGTGGGCGAAGACAAGTGTGGGGCCGCCCGCATCTATCTCGTTCGGACGCCTTACTTCAACGCGAACATGGCGCCCAACGGGATGATGCAGGTCTGGACGGGCCTGCTGCTGCGCATGCGCGATGAATCGCAGCTCGCCGCGGTGCTTGCGCATGAATTTGCGCATTTCGAGCGTCGTCATTCCCTGCGTGTCTTCCGTGATATCCGCGCAAAGACCGACGCAATGGCGTGGCTGTCGTTCCTTCCCTATGGCGTCGGCATGCTTGCCCAGTTCGGCGTGCTTGGCTCTATCTTCCAGTTCAACCGCGAGATGGAGCGCGACGCGGATGCGGCGTCGATCCAGTTGCTCGTACATGGGGGCTATGCGCCGCGCGCCGCGCCGACGATCTGGACGCATTTCCGGGCCGAGATGGATGCGACCGCCGCCGAGCGGAAGCAAAAGAGCCGCAAGAATCGCAATGGCGGCTTCTTCGCGTCCCACCCCAATTCGGGGGAGCGCATGCAATATCTTTCCCAGCTTGCCGATGCGGTCCCCAATCCGGGCAACCGGACGGGCGAGACCGAGTATCGCGCGGCCATGTCGCAATGGTGGGCGCCGCTGATCGACGATCAGATCAAGCTCAACGATTTCGGTGCCACCGAATTCCTGCTCGGCAACCTTGCCACTGCGGGCTGGACAAGCGAACTGCTCTACGCCCGCGGTGAGCTCTATCGCGCGCGCGGCGCGCAAGGTGATTTCGACAAGGCCGCCGACTTCTATCGGCAGGCGATCGGCCATGGATCGACGCTCGCCGAGGCCCGGCGCGGGCTCGGGCTTGCACTGCTGCGTACAGGCGCGGCGGACGAGGGGCGCGGTCTCCTGAAGGAATATCTCAAACTGAAACCCGATGCCGTCGATCGATCGATGATGGCCATGCTGGCCGGAGGAGAATGAGAATGCGTAAGCTAGCCTTGGTGCTTTTGGGCGTTTCGCTGATGACTGTCCCCGCCGCTGCCGTGGCGGGCTGGAAGGTGATGGCCAGCAACCAGCCGGTACCCGTTGCGAAGAGTGGTCTCACCGTGACCCCGAAGAGCGATTGGAATCGCTGGTCGCGGCGCCCATCGAAAAAGGGCGAGCTCTGGACGCTCGACGGCGCGTCGCTCAATGAGCTGAGCTTCTTCGCGGGCGTGGTGAGCGGCGAAAGCCTCTACAAGGAGCGTGACAAGAAGAACCAGCCGCTGCCCAAGTTCGATACAAAGATGATCGCGCCAGACATCGTGCAGATGTTCGAGGCCTCAAACCGCATCATCCTGCAAACCTCGCTGTTCGAGATCGACAGCGTCGAACCGGCAAAGCTCGGCGGATATGACGGCGTTCATTTCACTTACCATTATGCTGTCCAGAGTGACGAAGTACGGCGCAAAGGCGAGGCGCGCGCAGCCGTAGTCAACGGCAAGCTGTACCTGATCAATTTCGTCGCGCCAGCCATCCATTATTATGACGCCGGCATCGGTGAGGCGCGGGCGATCATGGACAGCGCGAAGCTCTAGGCGGCGCAGGCGGTGGGGCACGCGGCGAAACGATCTGCGACGGCACTCCGCCTCGCGCTCGTGTTTGCGTTCGTCGCCTCGGCGCTTCCGGCGCCAGCGCGGTCGGAGCCGTCGGCCCGGCAGCCCCGGTTTTCGGTGGAACGCGTCGTTTCCGCCATCGAGCGGGGGACGACGATCGGGCGGAAGTCGGCGGGGCTGGCCTGCATTCCCAATGGCGGGCTGCGCTGGGGCGAGGATATCGCGGTGATTGGCGATGAAAGGCGTCTCGCACTGGTCGCCGCCGATGAGCTGGCACTGAGTGACTTTCCCGTTCGCATCGCAGATCGGTCGGAGGCCGTATTTGATTAGGCCAGGAACGGCCCGCAGCTGGCCTATCACGTCGGCGCCGAGGTTATCGGTGCGCAGTTCGACATCTGCCGCAAGCAATGGGCCTTCGGCAGCCGCGCAGTGAAAGGTTCGGGCAAGCTCGAAATGCGTTGGCATGTATTTTCCAGTCAGGCCGGCAGGACGATCCGCTCAGTGACCGTCGAGTGCAGCGCGAAACCAGTGGCCAAGCAGGAGAATTTTGCCGCACTTTTCGAGCACGTACTACGCAGCTGTGCGCGGCAGTTTGCGGCCGATACGGAAACAAGGGCGCTGCTGCGCGGAGCGGATAGCCTGTCGCAAGGCGGGCAATGAATGCGGAATATCGGGTCGGGGGGGCCTGCCGCAGCGATCTTGGCGCTGTCGCCCTTGCCCTTGGCGGCGCTCCTGCTATAGACGCCGCCGACCGGCGTTCCTCAAGCGGGCGTGGCGGAACTGGTAGACGCGCTGGATTTAGGTTCCAGTATCGCAAGATGTGGGGGTTCGAGTCCCTTCGCCCGCACCAGTTTCGTCACCGGATGAGCTTTGGGACAAGAGCCAGCCAGATTCCTGATAATGAAGGCGTTTGAGAAGAGATGCAGACTGTCGAGACGTTGAACGAGGGCCTCAAGCGGGCCTACACGCTCACCATCACCGCGAAGGATATCGACGCGCGGGTGGAGAAGGAAATCAAGACGGTGGCGCCGCAGGTGCGCATGCCCGGTTTCCGCCCCGGCAAGGTGCCCGCGAACCTCATCCGCAAGATGCACGGTCCCGCGCTCCAGCAGGACGCGCTCAACAACTCGATCCAGGAAGGCGTTCAGAAGCTGCTCGCCGACAACAAGCTGCGTCCCGCGATGCAGCCCTCTGTCGAGCTCGATGAGGGCTTCGAGTTCGGCAAGGATGCCGAGGTCAAGGTTGCGCTTGAAGTGCTGCCCGAAGTGCCCACCCCCTCGATCGACAACATCAAGCTTGAGCGGCTGACCGTCGAGATCGAGGAAGCCAAGGTCGACGAGGCGCTCGACAACATGGCGAAGTCCAACAAGCAGTTCGAGGACGCGCCTGAGAAGCACAAGGCCAAGGAAGGCGATCTGGTCGTCATGGACTTCGTCGGCAAGGTCGACGGCGTCGCCTTCGACGGTGGCACGGGTGAGGGCATGTCGGTCGAGATCGGCTCGGGCCGTCTGATCCCCGGTTTCGAGGACCAGCTCGTCGGCGTGAAGGCGGGCGACGAGAAGACGATCAACGTCACTTTCCCCGAGGATTACAATGTCGAGACGCTCAAGGGTAAGCCCGCGACGTTCGACCTGAAGATCACCCAGGTCCAAACGCCCAAGGAAGCCAAGGCGGATGAGGAGTTCGCCAAGTCGCTCGGCCTCGAGGGGCTCGAGCAACTCCGCGGCCTGATCAAGGGCCAGCTCGAGCAGGAATTGAACGGCCTGACGCGCACGCACATGAAGCGCAAGCTGCTCGACCAGCTCGCCGCTGCCCACGACTTCGAGGTTCCGCCCTCGATGGTCGAGGCCGAATTCAATCAGATCTGGGCGCAGCTCCAGCACGAGGCGAGCCACGAGGAAGATCCCGAGGCGGCGCTCAAGGAGATGGAAGCCGACCGCGACGACTATCACAACATCGCGGTGCGCCGCGTCCGCCTCGGCCTGCTCCTGTCGGAGATCGGTCAGGGCAACGGCGTCGAGGTCAGCGTTCAGGAGATGAACCGCCTGATCGCCCAGGCTGCGCAGCAGTACCGCCCCGAAGACCGCGAGCGCTTCGTCCAATATATCCAGCAGGAGCCGATGGCCGCAGCGCAGCTTCGCGCGCCGCTCTACGAGGACAAGGTTGTCGACTTCCTCTTCGGCAAGGCCGAGATCAGCGACCGCAGCGTGAGCCGCGAACAGCTCGAGGCCGAGATCGAGGCCGAGGATGACGGCCACGTGCACGGTCCGGGCTGTGGCCATGACCACGACCACGACCATGGCGACAAGCCCAAAGCCAAGAAGGCTGCGGCGAAGAAGGCTGACGCCGAGGAAAAGGCTGAAAAGCCCGCCAAGGCGAAGGCCGAGAAGGCCGACGACAAGGCCGAGAAGCCGGCGGCGAAGAAGGCTGCGGCAAAGAAGACCGATGCCGAACCCGCTGCGGACAAGAAGCCCGCCGCGAAGAAGCCGGCTGCCAAGAAGTAACGCGCAGGAACGGGGGGGAAATGGCACGGCCGGATAGCGTAAAGGCGGGCACCCTGTCCGCCGGGACCAGGGTCGCCGTTCTCCTCCCCTGCTATAATGAGGAAGCCGCGATCGCGCAGACGATCGCTGGCTTCCGCGCCGCGCTGCCCGATGCGGCGATCTATGTCTATGACAACAACAGCCGCGACCGCACCGTCGAGGTCGCGCGCGCCGCGGGCGCAATCGTCCGGACCGAGCGGATGCAGGGCAAGGGCCATGTCGTCCGCCGGATGTTCGCCGATATCGACGCCGACATCTATGTGATGGCCGATGGTGACGCGACCTATGACGCGGCCGCTGCGCCCGCGCTCGTCGCGCGGCTGTGGCAGGAACAGCTCGACATGGTCGTCGGTGCGCGCAAGTCCGAGGTGGAGGCGGCCTATCGCCGCGGCCATCGGTTCGGCAATGCGATGCTGACCGGGCTGCTGGCGCGGCTGTTCGGTCGAACTTTCAGCGATATTCTATCGGGTTATCGCGTTTTCTCGCGACGGTTTGTAAAGAGCTTTCCAGTGCTCTCAGGCGGTTTCGAGATCGAGACCGAGATCAGCGTCCACGCGCTCGAACTCAAGATGCCCGTCGCCGAGGAGATCACGCAATATGGCGCGCGCCCCGAGGGTTCGGTTTCGAAACTCTCGACCTATCGCGATGGGATTCGCATCCTCAACATGATCGTCACGCTGTTCCGCAACGAACGCCCTGCGCTGTTCTTCGGAATCCTTGCGGCGCTGCTGGCCTCGTTGTCGATCATCCTCGCCATCCCGCTCGCGATCGATTATCTCCAGACCGGGCTGGTGCCCCGGCTGCCCACCGCGGTACTCGTCACGGGGTTGATGATCCTCGCTTTCCTTAGTCTTTTCAGCGGGCTCATCCTTGACACCGTCGTGCGGGGCCGTCGCGAGATCCGGCGGCTGGCCTATCTGGCGCAGCCCGCGCCTGCATCGGAAAGCCGGGATTTTCCGTTTCGGGCTGAATAATTTTGTTCCCAGCACCGATGACGTGCCCGGACAGTTCGGCTATACCCGCCTGACCGCCACGATGCGGGCATCAGCTTCCCGGATATCGGGACCATGCCGGCATCCGGGTTCGCCCCCTTGAACTGGCCAGAGCAAACGCCGATGTTGGGGGAACAAAACGGGCAAAGGACAGATTCTCCACATGCATCCTCTTCAAGACGCTCTCGTCCCCATCGTCATCGAGCAATCGAACCGCGGCGAGCGCAGCTTCGACATCTATTCGCGGCTGCTGCGCGAGCGGATCATCTTCGTGACCGGGCAGGTCGAGGACCATATGGCCTCGCTGATCACCGCGCAGCTGCTGTTCCTTGAGTCGGAGAATCCGAAGAAGGACATCTACATGTACATCAACTCGCCGGGCGGCGTGGTGACGGCGGGCATGGCGATCCATGATACCATGCAGTATATCCGCCCGCGCGTCGGTACGGTGTGCATCGGCCAGGCGGCATCGATGGGCAGCTTCCTGCTTGCGGCGGGTGAGCCCGGGATGCGCATGGCGCTGACCAATTCGCGGATCATGATCCACCAGCCTTCGGGCGGTGCGCAGGGTCAGGCGACCGATATCGAAATCCAGGCGAAGGAAATCCTGCGCATCCGGCACCGGATGAACGAGCTCTACGCAAAATATACCGGCCAGCCGCTCGAGACGATCGAGAACGCCATGGAACGCGACAAGTTCATGTCGTCGGACGAGGCCAAGGCATTCGGCATCGTCGACGAGGTGTTCGACAAGCGCCCGATGCCCGCCGAGGAGCCTGCGGCGGCTGCGTGATGCGGTTACCGGAAATTCGCCATTGTGAGATAGAAGCAACGCGGTTTAGGATGACCGCGTTGCAAATGGCCCCTGTGCGGGGCCCAAGGATGTTTAGATGACAAAGTTGAGCGGCGGCGATTCGAAGAGCACCTTGTACTGCTCGTTCTGCGGAAAGTCGCAGCACGAGGTGCGCAAGCTGATCGCCGGACCGACCGTCTTCATCTGCGATGAGTGCGTTGACCTGTGCAACGACATCATCCGCGAGGAGACCAAGACCGCGCTCGTCAGCAAGAAGGACGGAGGCGTCCCGACGCCGATGGAAATCTGCGACGTGCTCGACGACTATGTCATCGGCCAGAAGCAGGCCAAGCGTGTCCTCTCGGTGGCGGTCCACAACCACTACAAGCGGTTGAACCACGGCGCCAAGGGCACCGATGTCGAGCTTGCCAAGTCGAACATCCTGCTCGTCGGCCCCACGGGCTGCGGCAAGACGCTGCTTGCGCAGACGTTGGCGCGCATCCTCGACGTGCCCTTCACCATGGCTGATGCGACGACGCTCACCGAGGCGGGCTATGTCGGCGAGGATGTCGAGAACATTATCCTGAAGCTGCTCCAGGCGTCCGACTACAATGTCGAGCGCGCGCAGCGCGGCATCGTCTATATCGACGAGATCGACAAGATCAGCCGCAAGGCCGAAAATCCCTCGATCACGCGCGACGTGTCGGGCGAGGGCGTGCAGCAGGCGCTGCTCAAGCTGATGGAAGGCACCACCGCCTCCGTTCCGCCGCAGGGCGGCCGCAAGCACCCGCAGCAGGAGTTCCTGCAGGTCGACACGACCAACATCCTGTTCATCTGCGGCGGCGCCTTTGCGGGGCTGGAAAAGATCATCGCGGACCGCCTGCAGGGCAAGTCGATCGGCTTCGGCGCCTATGTCGCCGCGCCCGAGGAACGCCGCACCGGCGAGATCCTGCGCCAGGGCGAGCCCGAGGATCTGCTCAAGTTCGGCCTGATCCCCGAATTTGTCGGCCGTCTGCCCGTCATCGCGACGCTCGAGGACCTCGACACCGACGCGCTGGTCAAGATCCTGTCCGAACCCAAGAACGCGCTGGTCAAGCAGTACCAGAAGCTGTTCGAGATGGAGGACGTGAAGCTGGGCTTCACCGACGACGCGCTCACCTCGGTCGCCCGCAAGGCGATCGACCGCAAGACCGGCGCGCGCGGGCTTCGCTCGATCCTCGAAGGCATCCTGCTCGACACCATGTTCGACCTGCCGTCGATGGACGGCGTCGACGAGGTGATGATCGACAAAGATGTCGTAGAGGGGCGCAAGGACCCCGTCCGCGTCTTCTCGAAGAAGGAAAAGGCCAAGGCGGGCGACGCCGCCTGAGCCAAATTGACGCGCGTCAACGCCGTCCTTGCCATTTAACAATAGTGCGCGTGGCAGCTTTCGGGCGGCCACGCGCGATTGTTGCCAGCGTCAACACACAGTCCGGTTTGACGCGCTAAAAGTTATGGTGTTGCGTTGCTTCATTGATCGGCAAGGCGCGCACGCCCATATACGCAACATGCGTTTCCGGAGTCCTCATGTCCAATAGCTACCCCGTCCTGCCCCTGCGCGACATCGTTGTCTTTCCACACATGATCGTTCCGCTCTTCGTGGGACGCGACAAATCGGTGGTGGCGCTTGAACGTGCAATGGAGGCGAACAAGGAAATTTTCCTTGTAGCTCAGCTGGATCCGGCCGAGGACGACCCCGGCCGCGAGGATTTGTACGATCTCGGTGTGATTGCGACGGTGCTGCAGCTTCTCAAGCTGCCCGACGGCACGGTGCGGGTGCTTGTCGAAGGGCAGCAGCGCGCCTCGCTCGAGTCGCTCGACATGATCGACGACCATGTGACCGCGGTGGTGGCGCCGATCGAGGAGCGCGCCGCCGAAGGCAACGAGATACAGGCGCTGATGCGCTCGGTGGTCGAGCAGTTCGAGAATTACGCCAAGCTCAACAAGAAGCTGCCCGCCGAAACCGCGGTGCAGCTCAGCGAGATCGAGGACGCATCGCGCCTCGCCGACTCGGTCGCCTCCAACATCTCGATCAAGGTGTCCGACAAGCAGACATTGCTCGTCGAACTCGATCCCGCGCGGCGTCTGGAGATGGCATTCGCCTTCATGGAAGGCGAACTGGGCGTGCTCCAGGTCGAGAAGAAGATCCGCAGCCGCGTGAAGCGGCAGATGGAGAAGACGCAGCGCGAATATTATCTCAACGAACAGTTGAAGGCGATCCAGCGCGAACTGGGCAATGAGGGCGAGGAAGGCGAGGGCGACGAAATCGCCGAGCTGACCCAGAAGATCGCGACGCTCAAACTGTCCAAGGAGGCGCGCGCCAAGGCGACCGCCGAGCTCAAGAAATTGAAGACGATGGCGCCGATGTCCGCCGAGGCAACGGTCGTGCGCAATTATCTCGACGTGCTGCTCGGCCTGCCCTGGGGCAAAAAGTCCAAGCTCAAGAAGGATATCGCGCAGGCGCAGGCGGTGCTCGACGAGGACCATTATGCGCTTGAGAAGGTCAAGGACCGCATCGTCGAGTATCTCGCGGTCCAGGCGCGCACCAACAAGCTCAAGGGCCCGATCCTGTGCCTCGTCGGTCCTCCGGGCGTCGGCAAGACCTCGCTCGGCCGCAGCATCGCCAAGGCGTGCGGGCGCGAGTTCGTGCGCCAGTCGCTGGGCGGCGTGCGCGACGAGGCGGAGATTCGTGGCCACCGGCGGACCTATATCGGCTCGCTGCCGGGCAAGATCGTGTCCAACCTGAAAAAGGCAGGCACGTCCAACCCGCTGTTCCTGCTCGACGAGATCGACAAGCTGGGCCAGGACTTCCGCGGCGATCCGGCGTCGGCGCTGCTTGAGGTGCTCGATCCCGAACAGAATTCGAAGTTCCAGGATCATTATCTGGAGATCGATATCGATCTTTCGGACATAATGTTCGTCACCACCGCGAACTCGCTCAACCTGCCGCAGCCGCTGCTCGACCGCATGGAGATCATCCGGCTCGAGGGTTACACCGAGGACGAGAAGGTCGAGATCGCCAAGCGCCACCTGCTCACCAAGCAGATAGAAGCGCATGGGCTCAAGCCCGGCGAATTCGAGCTGACCGACGAGGGGCTGCGCGCGCTGATCCAGCACTACACGCGCGAAGCCGGCGTCCGCACGCTCGAGCGCGAGATCGCCAAGCTTGCGCGCAAGGCGCTGCGCCGGATCCTGGAAGGCAAGATCGAGCGTGCAGTTATCACCCCCGAGAACCTTTCCGAATATGCAGGCGTGCTGAAATATCGCCACGGGCTCAGCGAAGAGGAGAATGAGATCGGCGCGGTCACCGGGCTCGCCTGGACCGAGGTCGGCGGCGAGCTGCTGACGATCGAGGCGGTCACAGTGCCTGGCAAGGGTCTGGTCAGGACGACCGGCAAGCTCGGCGAGGTGATGACCGAGTCGGTGCAGGCCGCATTCTCGTTCGTCCGTGCGCGCGCCCCGGCCTATGGCATCAAGCCGAGCCTGTTCGGACGCAAGGATATCCACATCCACCTGCCCGAAGGCGCGGTGCCCAAGGATGGTCCGTCGGCGGGCATCGGCATGGTGACCACGATCGTCTCGACGCTCACCGGCATTCCGGTGCGGCGCGAGGTTGCGATGACGGGCGAAGTGACATTGCGCGGCCGCGTGCTGCCGATCGGCGGGCTCAAGGAAAAGCTGCTCGCGGCGTTGCGTGGCGGTATCGAGACCGTGTTGATCCCGGCCGAGAACGAGAAGGATCTCGTCGAGATTCCGCAGAACATCAAGGACGGGCTCAAGATCGTTCCGGTCAAGCATGTTGACGAGGTTCTGGCGCTCGCGCTCACCGATTCGCTGCAGCCGATCGACTGGAGCGAAGCCGACGAGCTGGCGGCGCAACCGCCACAAACGGGGGCTTCTGGGTTATCCGACGGGGATCAGCTACGCCATTGACCCCGATTCGGCCGAAAAAACGCGGTTTCCGAGGGGTTTTTTGGCGGAATGTGACGGTTTTGCTTTGACAGGCCCGCAAAGCTCCGCCTTAACTACGCGCCGGCCAAACAAAGCCGAAAGTTGAATCATTCACAACAAGACCAAGGGGGTTCCCAGGGCATGAACAAGCAAGAGCTCATCGGCGCGGTCGCCGATGCATCGGGCCTGAGCAAGAGCGACGCCAGCAAAGCTGTTGAAGGCGTGTTCGACGCCATCACCGGCGCGCTGAAGAAGGGCGACGAAGTGCGCCTGGTCGGTTTTGGCACGTTCTCGGTTTCCAAGCGCAAGGCCTCGACGGGCCGCAACCCGCGCACCGGCGAAGCGATGACCATCAAGGCATCGACGCAGCCGAAGTTCAAGGCCGGCAAGGGCCTGAAGGACGCCGTCAACTAATCGGCTATTCCCCCGGCGGCAGAACCGCCGGGGTGAAAGCTCCGTCCGGTCGCGAGACCGGAGAAACGCTTCGGCCGTATAACTCGACTGAAGCGCTGGGCGGCGTGACGGGCGCCGCCTTTTCTTTTGAGCGGGATATTGCGGGGGTGCGATTCTCCCGTTATGGACCCGGCTCCGGCCCGATGGCGACAACGCCTTGGCCGTCCAGGCGTGGGCGCGTAGCTCAGTGGTAGAGCACACCCTTCACACGGGTGGGGTCGTAGGTTCAATCCCTACCGCGCCCACCACGCTTCGGGCTGTTGCCCATTTTCCGGATCATCAGCATCGCGTCACGCACGGTATCGCGTTTTACGCGTTGATGGTGCTGACGTGTCGCGTCCTCAGAGCCGGCGCGTCGTATGCCGAAAATACGCAGCGATCGTCGTATAACGGGTTGACATGATATAAAGTAACCCTAAGCAGCGCGGGCAGTAAAGGAGTAGCCATGAAACCGTCCGTGCTCGTCGCCCTGCTTTTCTCGACCGTTGCGATGCCCGCCTTCGCTCAGGCGCAAAACGATGACGCGCAGTCCGAAACGCCTTCGGTGCCGGTGATGCATACCGAGGATTCGGCGGACATCATCGTCACCGGCCTCCAGCGTCAGCGCGGCGACCTGCTCGCGGGCGTGTCGGTGCTGAGCGGCACCGATCTCGATGCCGCGCGGCGAACCTCGATCGGCGAGACGCTGGCATCGCTGCCAGGCGTGAGCGCGACATCCTTCGGCCCCTCGGCATCGCGACCGATCCTCCGCGGGCTGCAGGCCGACCGCATTCGTGTACTCATCGACGGGATCGGCAGCTTCGACGCCTCGGGCTCGAGCGTCGACCATGCCGTCAGCATCAACCCGCTGACCGCCGAACGTATCGAAGTGCTGCGCGGTCCGACCGCGTTGCTCTACGGCTCCTCGGCGATCGGGGGTGTGGTCAGCGTTATCGACAATCGTATCCCGCGCGCGGTGCCCGATGAGCCGGTGCACCTCCAGGTTGATGCCGATTATGGCACCGCCGCGGATGAGCGACGCGTCGCTGGCGCGGTCGACGTGCCCGTGGGCGGCGGCTTGGTGCTGCACGCGGACGGCAGCTATGCAAAGACAGATGATCTGCGGGCGGGGGGCTTCCTGTTGAGCAAGCCGCTGCGCGAACAGGCCGCGCTGTCCGCGGACCCCGATATCCGCGCGCTTGCGGACCTTCGCGGCGACATTCCCAACACCGCATCCGAATCGAGCGAGGTTGCGCTGGGCGCCGCCTATGTCGCGGAGGGCGGCAATATCGGCATCTCGTTCGCGCGCAGCGACAACAATTATGGCGTGCCGATCCGTTATTCGCTCGATCCCGCGATCGAGGCCGAGGCGCCGACGCTCGATGTCCGCCAGTACCGCGCCGATGTTCGTGCCGAGATCACGCCTGCCAGTGGTTTTCTCGACGCGATCCGCTTTCGCGGTGGCTATGGCGACTATCGCCACTTCGAGATCGAGGACACCGGCGAGATCGCCACGCGCTTCTACAACAAGGGCATGGAGGGGCGGCTTGAATTCTCACAGCGCAAGCAGGGCGCGTGGAGCGGCGCCTTTGGCGCGCAATATCTGACGCGCGATTTCGAGGCGATCGGCGAGGAGGCGTTCCTGCCGCCGACGAGCACCGAGCAGGGCGGCATCTTCACCGTCCAGAATTTCGATTTCGGGCGCCTCCACGCTGAGGTCGGCGGACGCTACGAGCACAGCAATATCCAGGCGGCCGCCAGCGACCAGCTCGGCACAGTCGCGGCGGAGCGTAGCTTCAACACCTTCTCGGCGTCGCTCGGCGGGCAATATGAACTGGTCGACGGGTGGAAGCTCGGCGTGAACCTGACCCACAGCGAGCGCGCCCCGACGGCGGAGGAGCTCTTCGCCAACGGCCCGCATCTCGCGACGCAGGCCTTCGAGGTAGGCGATCCCGATTTCGGCAAGGAAAAGAGCAATGGCGCCGAGCTGACGCTGCGCGGCCGCCTGCCGGGCTTCTCGGTCGAAGCCTCCGCCTATTACAATGATTTCTCCAACTTCATCTATCAGGCGCCCACGGGAGATATCGCGGATGACCTGCCGGTCTTCGCCTATTTCGCCAATGGCGCGAAGCAATATGGCTTCGAGGCCGAGGTCAACGCCACGGTCGCACAGCTTGGCGAGGGCAAGATCGTCGCTGACGGCATTGTCGACTATGTCCGCGTCAAGATCGACGGCGCGGGCTCGGCGCCCTTCATCCCGCCGCTGCGACTGCTCGGCGGGCTCGAATACCAGTCCGACCCGCTGATCGGCCGTGTCGAGGTCGAACATGTCACCAAACAGGACAAGATCGCGAAGTTCGAGACCGAAACGCCCGCCTATACGCTCGTCAACGCCCGCGTCGAATGGCGCCCGATGGGCCCCGACGGGCTGCTGACGCTGCGGTTGGCCGCCAACAACATCTTCGACGTGACGGCGCGGCGCCACAGCTCATTCCTGAAAGATTATGCGCCGCTCGCGGGTCGCGATTTCCGCATCGGTGCAAGCATACGTTTCTAGGCCCAAACGCGAACTCGTGGTGTTGGCGGTTGCGTAACCCGGTCGGCAGTCCCTATCTGGCTGCAACGGAATTACAGACAACAGGGCAATTGCATATATGACTGCCACCCATTCGACCCGCATGCTCATTCTCGGTTCGGGCCCCGCCGGCCTGAGTGCGGCCATCTATGGCGCGCGCGCGGGCCTTGCGCCGATCGTCGTTCAGGGCCTGCAGCCGGGCGGCCAGCTGACCATCACCACCGATGTCGAGAATTATCCGGGCTTCCGCGACGTCATCCAGGGCCCCTGGCTGATGGAGGAGATGCGCGCCCAGGCCGAGCACGTCGGCGCGCAGATGATGTATGACCAGATCGTCGAGATTGACCTGACCCAGCGTCCCTTCCGCCTGATCGGCGACGGCGGCACGGTTTACAGCGGCGACACGCTGGTGATCGCGACGGGCGCGTCGGCCAAATGGCTCGGGCTCGAGAGCGAGGTGCTGCTCCAGGGCAAGGGCGTGTCGGCCTGCGCCACCTGTGACGGTTTCTTCTATCGCGGCAAGAAGGTCGTCGTCATCGGCGGCGGCAACACCGCGGTCGAGGAGGCGATCTACCTCACCAACCACAGCCATGACGTCACGCTGATCCACCGCCGCGATTCGCTGCGCGCCGAGAAGATCCTGCAGGACCGCCTGTTCGCGCATCCCAATATCAAGGTGCTGTGGAACAAGTCGGTCGAGCGTTTCGTGGGCGGTGGCGACCCGGTCGGGCTGGTCGGGCTCGATCTCAAGGACACGGTGACGGGCGAGATCTCGCATATCGAGGCCGATGGCGGTTTCGTCGCGATCGGCCATTCGCCTGCGACCGAGATCTTTCGGGGCAGCCTCGAACTGGACAGCGACGGCTACATCGCGGTCGATACGGGCTCGACCCGGACCAGCGTGCCCGGCGTGTTCGCGTGCGGCGACGTGATGGACAAGATCTATCGCCAGGCGGTGACCGCTGCCGGCACGGGGTGCATGGCCGCGCTCGACGCCGAACGCTTCCTCGCCGAAGCCGATTTCGAGCTAGAACCCGCCTGACGCCGCCTCGAGCGCTGCGATGACGCCGGCGAGCAGCGCCTCGGCATCGCCCGGCGCTGCAAAGCTATGCGATGCAGTGTCGATTTCTTCGACAATGAAGCGTGCGCTCGTGCGCAGCGCCGCGAACGCCGGAGATTGCCAGCGTTCGGCAAAGGCGAGGGCGGTCGCATCGTTGCTTGCGAGGATGAGGCGGACGGGCAGGGCGCTTGCGGCCAGTCCATCGCGCAACCGCGTGGCCATGTCGCTCGGCTTGGGAGCTATCGACATCGCGCCCAGGCCCTTGAAAAGCCGTGCCAGATCGACGTCGCCGCGTAGCAGCCGCAGCCATTCGCGCGGATCGCGCAGCTTGCGGCTGTAACGCGCCTTGATCGCGGCGGTTGGCGGGAGCCCCTGTTCGGTGTCGAACAGCCAGGGATTGGCGAGTATCAGCGCGGCGGCGCTAATCCTGTGGTGGAACAGCCCGAGCGCGGTGGCGGCGTCGCAATTGCCGAACGCGACGATATACCGCAACGTGGGCATCGCATTCCGGAACGCAGTCGACGCTGCGGCGATATCATCGGCGCTTGTCGCATAGCCCCCGTTCTCACCTTCGCTGTCGCCCACGCCGCGCCGGTCGAAGCGCAATACGGGAAAACCCTGCGCCGCGACGCCTGCGGCCAAACGGGCCATGCCGGCATGCGCACCCGCCGCAATCTCGTTGCCTCCCGACACGATCAGCAGCCCGGTGTCGCGCGGCGCCACATCAAGCATGCCCGCAAGTTCCGCCCCGGCACAGACGAAGCTCAGCGCCTGCCGCATGCTTCTATCCAATGTTCGATATCTTCAGTAACAGATTGACATAAAACGGGATCGTGATCGGGTTCGCTGCGGCGCCAGAGCGGGATTCCGGCGAGACGGGCATCGGCAGGCAGGGCATCGCCGTCGAGGCGGAGCGTGCGGATTGCGCCCTCGTCAACCGGCGTCGCTGCCTTCATCCCGGAGAGCAGCGCGGGGCTAAACCGATGCCCTGCGACCTCGAAGGGGCGCGACAGCGCTTCGGCCTCGAGCTGTGCGGTCGACGCGTTCCGGCCCGCCTCACGATCGGCCGCCATCCGAACGCGCAACAATTCGCGGAGCAGCGCATCGCCCCGGGCCGGCGTGAGGCGCCAGCGGCTGACGGCGTCGGTCGCGCTATCCAGCAACGCGCCCCCGCGGATACTCACGACATGGTATGGCTGTCCGATCGACGTCCCCGCGGCGGCGGCGGCGGCGCGCCAGTCCGACCAATGTGCCGCGTCGAGCGGCGTCGTGCTTTCAAGCGTTCCGGGCAGATCGGGAAGGAAGCAGCAAAACCCGCGGCGCGCGAGCCCGCGCATGGCTTCGATCAGGAAATGCCGGGTGCGATTGGCTTCTTCCAACAGCGGCGCGAGCAACAATATGGCGCGGTCCCCGGGCGTGCCGATCCGGACAATCCGTTCATGCGCGTCACGCCAGCGATAGGCGATCGAGGCGCGCTCCGTCTGGCTCACCCAAGCGCCTTGGCAGTCGTGAAGCGCACCAGATTGCCAAAGGTTTCGAGCATTTCGCCATCGACCTCGTCATCATCGATGATGATGCCCAGCCGATCCTCGATCTCGGTGAGCAGGCCGGCCACTGCCATGGAATCGAGTTCGGGAAGTGCGCCGAACAGCAGGCTGTTGTCGTCAAAGGCAGCGACGCGCTCGGGCTTCAGGCCCAATATGTCGCGCAGTACCGCGCGCACCGCATCCTCGATCTCGACGGCTTCGGCAGACTTCACACGCAATCCCCTTGCTGCAACCGGGCTTGGCGGTTCCCCTAATCGACCCTGCGCCTATGGACAAGATTGGCCAGCGTCATGCGCGCCGCGCCGAGCAATCCCCGCAGCGTGCGCGGATTGAACATCTCGATCTGCTCGAGCGTCCGCGCACGATCCATCCAGTTCGCCTTGTATCCGTCATTGCCGGTGCCGTAATCGATCAGCGACACACCATCCTGATCGATCGCATGCTCGAACATTGCAGCGCTCAGCAGCGTCCCCGGGGAATGTTCGGCAGCATCTTCGACATAAGCGAGCTTGTGGATAAGTGCCGTTCCGTTCTCGACCGTCCAAAGTTGTGCGGCGACGGGGCGCCCGCAGAGGGAGGCAATGCCGAGCCGCAATGCCCCGGCTTCGCTTTCCTCCGCTGCCATCTCCTGCAGAAAGGGCGGTGAGCCCTCTCCAGGCTTCCAGCTCTGTTCGTAGATCCGTTCGTAGCTTTGCCAGGTAATTTCATCAAATTTATCATGAATATCAATCGCAAGCGGAGTTTTTGCCCGTTTGCGGGACACTGTGCTGCGCAACGCACCGGGGCGGGCGGCCCAATAATCGGCGAAGCGCATGCCCGTCGTGTCTGCGATCCAGTTCACAGTGGCCGGGCGCCGCGCAACGCGCCAGCCTGCGCGGCGAAACGCTGTGGCGAGGAGGCTGGCACTCCCATCCTCGACGGGAACCGGGGCAAGCGTAATGCGGCTGAGTTTGAGCGCTACGCGCAGCCGCCGCGCAATGGCGGTGAGCAGGCGCAGTTTGATCGTATCGCTGGGGGTGCCGACAAAAATCGGGCGAAAGGCGAGCGTGTACCAACTGGCAAGCGCGGTGGCGGCCCCGTCCTCTCGGCGCGCAAGGAACAGCCACGCCTGCGCCTTTTCGCTGAGCGCGCGCGCGATCAGCGGGCGGGCGCCGGGCGCGCAGTGCGTCCATGTCCGCTTGAACCAGGCGAGTCGGTCGAACAGCACCGGCTGGGCCTCGCGGTCGAGCGAGCCGCGCGCAGCAGCCTCGGCCGCATCGAACGCGTCGAAATATTCCCCCTTAACCCACAAGGCGCTATCCCCCTTTTTCCTCGTTTCGGGTTGAACGCCAAAGGAACCAAAGTGCAAGCCCTGTCCCGTACGCCAAAGCCGCTGGATCACCTCGTTTTGCGCGGGGCACCCGGGGCGCCGGCAATTGCGGCCCGATTCGGGACGATCAGCTACGCCGAACTGAATCAACTCGTCGAACGCATGGCGCACGGGTTGCTGGCACAGGGTCTCCGGCCGGGCGACCGCGTGGCTGCATGGCTGCCCAAGACGCGCGCCGCGTGCATCCTGCCGCTCGCGGCGGCGCGCGCGGGCGTGGTTTATGTGCCCATCAACCCGCTGCTCAAGCACGCGCAGGTGGCCCATATCCTTGACGACAGCGGCGCACGGCTGCTGATCACGCAATCTTCACGCGCCGAGACGCTCGGCAGCGGTGATCGGCCCGCAGAGTGCGCGCTCGTCACCGACGAAGACACGCTGATCGGCGATGACGTCATGCCGCCATCCATGCACGATCCCGCGGATCTGGTGGAAATTCTCTACACGTCCGGTTCGACGGGACGCCCCAAGGGGGTGATGCTCAGCCACGCTAATCTCTGGCTCGGGGCGATCAGCGTTGCGCATTATCTGAAGATCACATCCGAGGATCGCGTGCTTGGCGCGCTGCCCTTCAGCTTCGACTATGGCCAGAGCCAGCTACTCTCGACCTGGGCGGGGGGCGGGTGCGCCGTGCCGCTTGATTATCTGACGCCGCGCGACGTCATCAAGGCGGTCGAGCGCTTCGGCGTCACCGGCCTTGCCGGGGTGCCGCCGCTCTGGATGCAGATCGCAGAGGCTGACTGGCCGGTTGCGGTCGCGGCGCAGATCCGGCGAATGACCAATACCGGCGGTGCGCTGCCCGTGCCGCTGGTCCGCAAGCTGCGCGCGATGTTCCCGCAGGCGCAGCTCTATCTGATGTACGGGCTGACCGAAGCATTCCGCTCGACCTATCTCGATCCCGCACTGACCGACGACCATCCCGAGTCGATCGGCCGCGCCATTCCATTTGCCGAGGTGCTCGTCGTCCGACCCGACGGTAGCCTGACCGACGACGGCGAACCCGGCGAGCTGGTCCATGCAGGTCCGCTGGTCGCGCAAGGCTATTGGGGCGATGCGGCGCGCACCGCCGAACGCTTCAAACCGGCACCCGCCGCGTCCCGCGAGGGGGGAACCGCGGTATTTTCAGGCGACACGGTTGTGCGCGACGCGCAAGGTCTCCTGCGTTTTTCGGGGCGTTCCGACGAGATGATCAAGACCGCAGGCAATCGCGTCAGCCCGACCGAGATCGAGGAAGCGGCCATCGCGAGCGGCGCAGTGGCCGAAGCGGTCGCGCTCGGCGTACCCGATCCGCGACTCGGCCAGGCAATAATGCTGATCGCGCGGCCCAGCGGCGGGTCGCATGACACCGCACTCGAAAAGCTGACTTCATGGCTCAAAGCCGAGCTGCCGACCTATATGCAGCCGCGTGAAATCCGGCTGCGCGACGAACTGCCGCGCAACCCCAATGGCAAGCTCGATCGAACTTCCATCCGTCAGGAGCACGTTGCATGAAGCCCATGGGCAACATTCCCGCGGACTATCGCGGCGAAGACGGCGAACTGGTGATCGGGGGCAAGCGAGCCTCCGAAATCGTCGACGGTGCGGGCGACACACCGCTGTTCGTCTATGACCTTTCGGTCATCGAGGCGCGGATCGATCGGTTGCGCACCGCCATGCCCGCGGGATTGCTCGTCCATTATGCGATGAAGGCCAATCCCTTTCCGCCGCTGCTCGCCGCGATGGCCGCGCGCGCGGACGGCATCGATGTGGCTTCGCAGGGCGAAATGCGGCTCGCGCTCGAAGCGGGCGCCGCGCCCGCGGTGATATCCTTTGCGGGTCCCGGCAAGCGTGACCGCGAGATCGAGGCCGCAATTGCCGCGGGCGTGACGCTCAATTGCGAATCGTCGGGCGAGATCGACCGCGCAATCGCCATTGCCGAGCGGATCGGCGTCAGACCCAAGCTCGCGGTCCGGATCAATCCCGATTTCGAGCTTCGCGGATCGGGTATGCGCATGGGCGGGCGGGCGACTGCCTTCGGGGTCGATGCCACTGAGGCGCCGGGGCTTGTACGCCGCATCATTGCCGAGGCCGCGGACTGGCGAGGCTTTCACATTTTCGGCGGATCACAGGCGCTCGATCCAGAGGCGCTGGTCGAAGCACAGGCGGCCACACTCGCGCTCTCGGAACGGCTCGCCACCGAGATCGGCATGGCGCCGCCACTGGTCAATCTCGGCGGCGGTTTCGGCATCCCCTATTTCCCGAACGAAGCGCCGCTCGATGTCGAGCGTATCGGCATCGCGCTGGCCGAAGCGCTTGAAATGCATGCACATGTGCTTGGCGATACCGAGTTCGCGATTGAACTCGGCCGCTGGCTGGTGGGCGAGGCGGGGGTCTATCTGACACGCATCGTCGATCGCAAGCAAAGCCACGGCGAGACTTTTCTCGTCACCGATGGCGGCCTGCACCATCAGCTCGCCGCAAGCGGCAATTTCGGCACGGTCGTGCGTCGCAACTATCCGGTCGCGGTCGCCAATCGCTTCGGGGCGCCCGCCGAGGAGGCGGTCACTGTCGTGGGCTGCCTTTGCACGCCGCTTGACCGGCTCAGCGACCAGGTCGGCCTGCCGCGCGCCGGGCGCGGCGACCTGATCGCGGTGTTCATGGCAGGAGCCTATGGCGCGAGCGCCAGCCCCGCCGCCTTTCTCGGGCATGGCCCCGCGGAGGAGATCCTGCTGGGCGAATGACGCCACTCCTAACACTATTTTCACCTCTTTCGCCGATACCGGACGCTGATCCGGCGCCGCAGTCGTGTGTATCCCGTGCTGCGGGAGCCGTTGGCGCACGGCGCGTAAGGGGTGAAGAAAATGCGTTTTGGTACAACTGCTTCCCGGCATGTCATCGGCGCAGCGATGCTCGCAGCCGCGCTTGGCGGCTGTATGGGCGGCGGCGCGGCGGGCCCGCAGCTTCCACCGGCGTCGTTCGTGTCGCTCGAGGAAAAGCCGGGTGAGGAATATGTCATCGGCCCGCTCGACGAGCTCACCATCTTCGTCTGGCGCAACCCGGAGCTTGGCGCCAAGGTCCAGGTTCGCCCCGACGGGCGTATCACCACACCGCTGATCGCTGACCTGCCCGCGGTGGGCAAGACCCCGGCGATGCTGGCGGAGGACATCAAGGTCGCGCTGGGCAAATATATCGAGGATCCGCTCGTCTCGGTGATCGTCGGTGATTTCTCGGGCACCTATTCGCAGCAGGTGCGCATCGTTGGCGCCACCGAAAAGCCCGCCTCATTGCCGTATCGCGCCAACATGACGCTGCTCGATGCGATGATCGCGGTGGGTGGGCTGTCCGAATTCGCGGCGGGCAATCGCGCGCGGCTGGTCCGCTTCGATCGCGCCACGGGCAAGCAGCAGGAATTCGCGCTCAAGATCAGCCGTCTGCTCAAGCAGGGCGACTCGAGTGCCAATGTTCGCCTCGCCCCTGGCGACGTCATCATCATCCCGGAAAGCGCCTTTTGATCGCTCGGTTTTTCTAAAGGTTCATAGACAGTTATGAGTGGCCTTTACGACGAGATACGCATCACGCTGCACGGATTGTGGCAGCGGCGCTGGCTTGCGCTTGCGGTGGCGTGGGCGATCTGCCTTGTCGGCTGGCTCGTTATTTCGCTGATCCCCAACAGCTATGAATCGCGTGCCCGCATCTTCGTCCAGATGCAGTCGATCCTGCCGGACAAGATCGGCATCACGCCGGTCGAGCGGCAGCGTGAAATTGATCGCGTGCGGCAGACGCTGACGTCCGCCGACAATCTCGCGAAAATCGTCGGTAACACCGATCTGCGGCTCGCTGCTGCAAGCGACCGCGATGTCGCCGACATGGTCGCCGCGCTGCAAAAGGCGATCAAGGTCGAAGCCCAGCAGGACAATTTGTTCCAGATCACGACCACGGCCTCGTTCGCGGGCATGTCGGATGCAAAAAATGCGGGGCTAGCACGCGCGATCACGCAGAATCTGATCGACATGTTCGTCGCGGAGAACATGGCTGGCGGACGCGCCGAAACACAGGAAACGCTGCGATTCCTCGATAGCCAGCTCGCCGAGCGCGAAACACAGCTGCAGGACGCCGAGCAGAAAAGAATGGCGTTCGAGCAGCAATATGTCGGACTTCCGGGTGTCGGCTCGCTGGCGGAACGCATGCAGGCCGCACGCGGCGAACTTTCGCAGGTCGAATCGGATCTGGTGGCGGCGCAGAGTTCGCTTACCGCGGTCAACGGGCAGATGGCCGGTACCGGCGCCGCTGTGGCCGGTGGTGCAGTGTCGGCGGGCGCAGGGCCGGCCGCGCAGCGCCTGGCCGAGATCGAAAGCCAGATCGCGGGCGCGCGGGCACGCGGCTGGACCGACGCGCATCCCGATGTCGTGGCGCTGAACCGGCAGCTCGCGGCGGCGCGCGCAGCTGCCAATGGCGAGCGGCGCACGGGCGGCGGGGCCGCCGGAGCCACGGCCAATCCGCTCTACGTTTCGCTGCGCGCGATGCAGGCGGAAAAGCAGGCAACCGTTGCAGCGCTCGGCGCGCGCAAACACCAGCTGCAGCGCGACATGAACACGCTGCTCGCCAAACAGAGCGCCGACCCCGGCGTCGCCGCCGAACAGGGTCGGATCGGCCGCGATTATGATGTCCTCAAGCAGCAATATGACAAGCTTCTCGCCGATCGCGAGCAGGTGCGGCTCCGCAACGAAGCGGAGAGCCAGACCGACTCGATCAGCTTCAGGGTGATCGATCCGCCGTCCAGCCCGCGCGTTCCGGTGTCGCCCAATCGCCCGTTGCTGCTCGCGCTCGTGCTTGTGGCGGGGATCGGCGGCGGGATCGGCACCGCGTTCGCGAAGGGGCAGCTGCAGACGACCTACGCCACCGCCGATCGGCTCGCGAGGGCCAGCGGGCTGCACGTGATCGGCGCGATCAGCGAAGTACTCTCGGCACCCGAGCGCGAGGAACGGCGCAGGAAACTGCGCTGGTTCGCGGGGGGTGCGGGCGGGCTGGCGGCGATGTTCGTCGTGCTGCTGCTCGTCGAATTTGTCCAGCGCGGCATGGTCGCCTGAGGGGGATCCGATGAACGAACACACCCCCATAGCCAGGAGCGGTTCGCTCCTCGAACGCGCCTCGGAAATCTTCGACTTCCGCAAGGCGATTGCGGAGAATGCGCGGACGCTGCCAGTGCAGCCCGCAGCCGAGGCTGCGCCCGTGGCGGCGGAGCCCGCACCTTTGCCGATTTTGGCGGCTCCCGACCCCGCGATCATCGACTTCCCGACGCCGCGTGCCTTTGGCGGCCGCCACGCCACCGTCGAGCGCGAGGCGCTGAAGGAAACGGGATTTATCCTGCCCGATACGCCGGCCGGAGTGCTGGGCGAGGAGTTTCGCCTGGTGAAGCGGCAGCTGCTGATCGATGCCAAGGCCGATCCGGCGCTCAAGTCCCGGATGATCCTCGTCGCCTCGGCCAGGCCCAATGAGGGCAAGACCTTCTCGGCGATCAACCTCGCGCTGTCGATGGCCGCGGAAAAGGACATCGAGGTGCTGCTCGTCGATGCCGATTTCGCCAAGCCCGAGGTGTTGACCACGCTCGGGCTCGAAGATGGCGCGGGCCTGATGGACGCGCTCGCCGACCCGACGCTCGACGTCGAGAATTGCATCATCCGCACCGACATTACCGGGCTCTATGTGCTTCCCGCGGGACGACAGACCCATAGCGACACCGAGCAGCTCGCCTCCGCGCACACCGCTGCGGTGTTGCACTCGCTGCTCACGAGCAATCCGGCGCGGATAGTGATTCTCGATTCGCCGCCCGCGCTTGCCGCCTCGCCGGCTTCGGTGCTTGCCCTGCATGCGGGCCAGTGCGTGATGGTGGTCAAGGCCGACCGGACGACCGACGCCGAACTGCGCGATGCACTCGGGCTGCTCCATGGCTGCGACAATATCCGGCTGCTGCTCAACGCGGTCAGCTACAAGGCCGATTCCCGCAGTTTCGGGACCTATTATGGATATGGGGACTGAGCGTGCGGTTCCTGCGGGCTTGGCTGGCAGCACTTGCCGCGCTCAGCGCGGTTGTGCCCGCGCATGCTGCGAGGGAAATCAGACCCTATATCGAGATCCAGCAGGTGCTGGACGCCGATCTCGACGATGGCGGCGACGTGCTGACCTACACCACGCTTGCCGCAGGGGTGGATGCGGTGGTCACCGAACGGCGCGCGCAGGTCCAGATCAGCTATCGCTATGAGCACCGCATCGGATGGGGAGACCGGCTCGACGATGCCGATGTCCATTCGGGGCTGGCGCGTGCGGCGGTACAGGTCGTGCCCGATGTGCTGACGCTCGAGGGCGGCGCGCTCGCCACACGAACGCGCGTCGATATCCGCGGCGCAGCGCCCAATCCGATGCTGAGCGGCGGCGACAACGTCACCCAGCTCTATTCCTTCTATGCCGGGCCGACGCTCAACACGATGGTGGGTGATCTGGGTGTCAGCGCGGCCTACCGCTTCGGCTATACCAAGGCCGAGGCGAATACCGACTTCGCGCTGCCGCCGGGGCAGGTGCCGCTCGACGTCTATGATGACGCGACCCACCATCTGGCGAGCGCCTCGGTCTCGCAGCGCCCGGGCGTGCTGCCCTTCGGCTGGAGCATCGGAGCGGGCTGGGAGCGCGAGAATGCTGACCAGCTCGATCAGCGCTTCGATGGCACCTTCGTCCGCGGGGACGTCACGGTCCCCCTCACGCCGACGCTCGCGCTGGTTGGCGGGGTGGGTTACGAGAATATCGAGATAAGCCAGCGCGATGCGCTGCGAGACGGCAATGGCGTGCCCGTCCGCGACCGCGACGGGCGTTTCGTCACTGATCCCAATTCCGATCGCAAGATCGCCTATGACATAGACGGGCTGATCTACGATATGGGCGTGTTGTGGAAGCCGAGCCGGCGCACCCAGCTCGAGGCGCGTGTCGGGCGGCGCTATGGCGGCACCACCGTGATCGGGTCGCTCAGTCATCAGGTCTCACGCAATTCGGGGCTACAGATCGTCGTTTATGACGGTGTCGAGAGCTTCGGACGGTTGCTCAGCGACAACATCTCCCGGCTGCCGACCAGCTTCACCGTGCCCGGCAATCCGATTGCGGGCGGGTTCAACGGTTGCGTCTTCGGCGAGAATGCGGGCACCGGGGGCTGCCTTGACGACGTCTTCCAGTCGATCAGCACCGCCAATTTCCGCAGCCGCGGCGTCAACGTCCTCTATTCCGCCAGAGTGGGGCGGACCTCCTATGGGCTCGGGCTCGGCTATGCGCAGCGCAAGTATTTCGCACCGCGCTTCGCGACGGGCTTCAGCGTCGACGGACTCAAGGACGAGAGCTGGTTCGTCCAAGGCTACTGGGCTTATGAGCTGAGCGAGCAATCGGCCATCAACGCCAGCGGCTATCTGAGCCGTTATGACAGCGGCCTGCCTTTCGCGCCCGATGTCCGGAGCGCGGGCGCGACACTGACCTATTTCCATAATTTCAGCCGGAGGCTGACGGGCACCGCCACGCTCGGCCTCTATTCCTTCGACCAGGACGGCTTTGCAAGCGACCTGACCGCCTCGGCGCTCGCGGGCATGCGGTACCAATTTTAGGAGCGGGGCGCGCGATCGCCCCGGGGAGAACGCACGATGTACAGCGAATTTTACGGCCTGACGGCACGGCCCTTCCAGCTGACGCCCGATCCGCGCTTCTACTTCGACAGCGCGACGCACAAGAAGGCGATGGCCTATCTGGGCTATGGCCTGGCGCAGGGCGAGGGCTTCATCGTCATCACGGGCGACATCGGCACCGGCAAGACCACGCTGGTCGGGCATCTGATGGCGACAATCGACCGCGAGCGGCTCACCGCGATCAAGATCGTCTCGACCCAGATCGAGGGCGACGACATGCTGCGGATGACAGCGCAGGCGATGGGCGTTCCCACCGAGGGCGTCGAAAAGGCGCAGATCCTCGACCGGATCGAACGCTTCCTGATGGCACAGGCCGAGCGCGGCAAGCGGACGCTGCTGATCGTCGACGAGGCGCAGAATTTGCCAATCTCGGCGCTGGAAGAGCTGCGCATGCTCTCCAACTTCCAGGCCGGCGGGCACGCGCTGCTCCAGATCTTTCTGCTCGGCCAGCCCGAGTTCCGCACGCGACTCAATGGCAGCGAACGGCTCGAACAGCTGCGCCAACGCGTGATCGCGACACACCACCTCGAGCCGATGCAGGCCAACGAGATCGAACCCTATATCATCCACCGGCTGACGCTGGCGGGCTGGCAGGGCAATCCGCGCTTCGCGCCCGAGGCCTTCGCGCGGATGTATGCGCATAGCGAAGGCGTGCCGCGTCGGCTCAATGCGCTGGCGAGCCGCGTGATGCTGTTCGGCGCGATCGAGCAGCTCAGCCTGATCGAGGGTGACGATGTTGCCGCGGTGATCGCCGATATGGATAGCGATGTCGCGCCCGAGCCGGTCAAGGCGGTCGCCGCCGCAACGGCCGAACCAGTGCCTGCGCCCCTAGCCCAGGTCGAGGCGGTCGCGCCCGAGCCCATTGTCGTTCAACCCGCACCGCAGCCCGTTGCCGCAGCACCCGTGGCCGCGACGGATCCCGAACTCATTGCCCGGATCGAGGCGGCCGAGGCGCGACTTGAGGAGCAGGAGGCCGCGATCCGTCGGGTGCTTGGCCTGCTCATCGACTGGGTCGAAAGCGACGCGGCGACGCCCGATCTCCGCGCCGTCCGCGGCGCCGCCTGAGCCGATGCTCAACGCGCTCTCGGTCGATATCGAGGACTGGTTCCAGGTCGGGGCGTTCGAAACGACGATCGACCGCGCCGACTGGGACACGCTGGCCCCGCGCGTCGAGCGCAATACCGAGGCGGTGCTCGCGCTGTTCGACCGCAAGGGCGTGAAGGCGACGTTCTTCACGCTCGGCTGGGTCGCCGAACGTTACCCCAAGCTGATCCGCCGCATCGTCGAACAGGGGCATGAGATCGCCAGTCATGGCTGGGACCATGCGCGCGTCTTTACGATGACCCCCGAACAGTTCCGTGCGGATATCGGGCGCACGCGCAAGATGCTTGAGGATGTCGGCGGACGCCCCGTGATCGGCTATCGCGCGCCGAGCTTCTCGATCGACCCGCGGACGCCCTGGGCGCACGGCATCCTCGCGGATCAGGGCTATGCCTATTCGTCGAGCGTCGCACCGATCCGGCACGATCACTATGGCTGGCCCGACGCGCCGCGCTTCGCCTTTCGCCCGGTAGCCGGGAGCGCATTGATCGAAATCCCGGTAACGACGGCGCGTCTCGGTTCGCGCAACCTGCCCACCGGCGGCGGCTTCTGCCGCCTTTTGCCCTATCGCTATTCGCGTTGGGCGTTTGCGCGCGCCAACCGCCGCGATGCGCGCCCGGCGGTGCTCTATTTCCACCCCTGGGATATCGATCCCGATCAGCCACGCGTGAAGAACGCGCCGATCCGCTCTAAGCTCAGGCACTACAGCTTCCTCTCGCGAATGGAGGGCAAGCTTGAAAGGTTGCTGGGCGAGTTCAGTTGGGGGCGAATGGACGACGTCGCCGCGCTGGAGGCGGCGCGCACGCGATGACCGCGCCGCTCGGCCATCCCCTGATCGCGATCCGCGCCGCGAATCTGGGCGATGCGGCGGAATGCGCGCGGATCGACGATTTTGTGCGCGCGCATGGCGATGCAACGCCCTTTCACCTGACGGCATGGAGTCGCGCGGTAGAAAGCGGGTGTAGGCAAAAGGCGCATTATCTGGTGGCCGAGAGCGGTGTGGACGCGCCCGCTGGCGTGCTGCCGCTGACGGAAATGCGTTCGATCCTGTTCGGCAATGCGCTCGTTTCGGCAGGTTTCGCGGTAGGCGGTGGCGTGCTTGCCCGAGATGCGAGCACGGCGAAGACGCTCACGAGCGCAGCCTGGGCATTGGCGGAGAGACGTCGCTGTGCTTCAGTCGAACTGCGGTGCGGCACGGCGGCCGGTGTTGATTGGCACGTCGACGAGGGCATCTATGCCGGCTTCACCCGCCTGCTGGCGGCCGATAATGCTGCCGAGCTGCTCGCAATCCCGCGCAAGCAACGCGCCGAGGTGCGGCGCGCGATCGGCTTCGACCTTAGCGTTGAGACTGGAAGTGGGGCGCGCGACCGTGACGCGCATTATCGCGTCTATGCCGAAAGCGTGCGCAACCTCGGCACGCCCGTTTTCCCTCGCGCGTTGTTTGAAGCGGTGCTCGACGGCTTGGGCGACGAAGCCGACATCCTGACCGTTCGGCACGAGGGACGACCGATCGCTTCGGTGCTCAGCCTCTATTTCGCGGATACCGTGATGCCCTATTGGGGCGGCGGCACCGCCGAGGCGCGGCGCTGGCGCGCCAATGACCTGATGTACTACGCGTTGATGAACCACGCGCGGGCGCGTGGCTGTGTGCGTTTCGATTTCGGTCGCTCGAAGACCGGTACTGGCGCTTTCACCTTCAAGAAGAACTGGGGTTTCGAGCCGGTTCCTCTCAGCTATGCCGTGAGGACCGCCGATGGCGCCGCGCCGCGCGCGATCAATCCGCTCGATCCCAGATATCGCTTCCAGATCGCCTTGTGGCAGCGACTGCCACTTGTCATCGCCAACCGCCTCGGCCCGTTCATCGCGCGCGGGCTCGGCTGATGAGCGATATCCTTTTCCTCGCGCACCGCATCCCCTGGCCGCCAGATCGGGGTGATAAGATCCGCTCCTGGCACCTGCTGCGCAAGCTGATGACGCTGGCGCCGGTGCATCTGGCCTGTTTCGCCGACGATGACGCCGACATGGCGCACAGGGCCGTGCTGGAGCGTCAGCTTGCGTCGATCCATGTCGAAAAGCGCGGCCATTCGCGGCTGGCCGCTGGGATAGCGGGGCTGATGACGGGCACGCCGCTCTCGCTCAGTCTGTTCGACAGTGCGGGGATCCGGCGCTTCGTCGCTGAACGCCTCGCAAGCGGGACGATCGACTGCATCTTTGGCTTTTCGGGCCAGATGGCGCAGTTCGTGCCGGCAGACCGTGGCAGTGCGCGCTTCGTGATGGATTTCGTCGACGTCGATTCGGCGAAGTTTGCGAGCTATGCGCAAACCGCGCGCGCGCCGATGCGCTGGATCCATGCGCGCGAGGCGCGAACGCTCGCGGCATTCGAGCGCGAGGTCGCCGGGCGTGCCGACGCCAGCCTGTTCGTGACCGAAGCGGAGGCCGCGCTGTTCCGCGCGGGCTCAGGGCTGGGTAGCGACCGGGTTGTTGCGGTCGAGAATGGCGTCGATCTCGATGCCTTCGATCCTGCCGGGGGCTATCTGCTTCCCGAAAAGACGGGGGCGCTGATCGTATTCACCGGTCAGATGGACTATCGACCCAATGTCGAGGCGGTCGTGCGCTTTGCTGAAACGAGCTTTCCGGCGATCCGCGCGTCCCGGCCCGATATCCGTTTTGCCATTGTCGGCCGTCGGCCCGATGTTGCGGTGCGCGCGCTTGCAACACAGCCCGGCGTGATCGTGACGGGCGAGGTGCCTGATGTGCGCGGCTGGCTGCAGGCGGCCGACGTCGTGGTCGCGCCGCTCGGCATCGCGCGCGGCGTCCAGAACAAGGTGCTCGAGGCGATGGCGATGGCGCGGCCCGTCGTCGCCTCGTCCGCGGCGTTCGAGGGTATCGACGCAGCACCCGGTCGAGAGCTGATCGTGGCCGATGGCAGCGCTGCCGAAATCGAGGCGATACTGGGTCTGATCGCCGATCCCGTGCGTGCCCAGACTCTGGGGCGTGCGGCGCGCGCGCGGATCGTCGCGCGCTACGGCTGGGATGCGCAGCTCGCCGGCCTGGACGCCATCGTCGGCATGCCGTCCACAGTAATCGGGGGCGCTGCCGAATGACGATCGCCGCACCCGTCAGTCGTGACGACGCCTCGCCTTTGTCGCAGCCTTGGCGCCTGCAAGGCGCGCTGCTCGGCATCGCGATGCTGCTGATCCTCGCGCTGTTCGCGCGCGATACCGCCGATGTCGCGGGGATATGGTGGAACAGCTCGACCTTCGGTCATTGCATGCTGATCCCGCCGATCATCGCATGGCTCGTGTGGCAGCGCTGGCCCGATCTCGCACTGCTGAGCCCGCGCAGTTGGGCGCCGGGCCTGATCGTTGTCGCAGTTGGGAGCTTCGGCTGGTTGCTCGGCCACGTCGCAGGCGTGGCGCTGGCGCGGCATCTGGGGCTGGTGCTGATGCTGCAGGGAACGGTGATCGCGCTGGTCGGCCCGAAGGTGTCGCCCGCGCTGGCGTTCCCGATCTTCTACATGCTTTTCATGGTGCCCTTTGGCGAGGAACTGATCCCGCCGCTCCAGACGATCACCGCGAAAATGTGCATGGTCCTTCTCGACCTTGTGGGCATTCCCGCCACGATCGAGGGCGTCTTCATCACTACGCCAAAGGGCTATTTCGAGGTCGCCGGGGCGTGCTCGGGTGTCAATTTCCTGATCGCGATGATCGCCTATGGCGCGCTCGCGGCCAACCTCTGCTTTTCGCGCTGGCAGAAGCGCGCGGCATTCCTGACGCTGTGCGTTGCGGTTCCGATCGTCGCCAACGGCATCCGCGCATGGGGCACGATCTACGTCTCCGAACTCACCAGCATCGATTTTGCCGCGAGCTTCGATCATGTCGTCTATGGCTGGGTATTCTTCGCGGTGGTTATCGCGATCGTGATGGGCGTCAGCTGGCCCTTTTTTGACCGGTCACGCGACGCCCCGTGGTTCGATCCCGCGCTGCTGACCGAAGTGCCGCTGGCCGAGCCGCGGCCTTGGGCTATCCCCGCCGCGCTCGTCGCGCTGATCGCTACGCCACTGCTGTGGTCGGGCGCGATCGCCGCCACCGGGCGCAACGCAATGCCGGCGACGGTCGCGCTTCCCGAAATCGCAGGATGGCAGCGCGTCGCGCTGTCGCGCCGCCATCCCTGGTTCCCGCATTATGCGGGCGCGGACCATCGGTTGCTCGGCCGCTATCGCAATGCCTCAGGCGATGAGATCGACCTCGCCATCTTGCTGTTCGCGTATCAGGAAGAGGGCAAGGAGATCGTCGGTTACGGGCAGGGCGCGGTCGACCCGGCGAGCGCATGGGCGTGGACCGCGGCCGCGCCATCGCCAGCCGGCGGCACAGCCGAACGCATCGTGGCGCCGGGCCCGGTGACGCGCGAGGTGCTGAGCTTCTACCGGATCGGCGGCACGCTGACGGGCAGCGCGGCGCATGTGAAGCTCGAAACGCTGAAGCTGCGGTTGCTGGGCGGGGATCAGACGGCGGTCGCGGTGCTCGTCTCCGCCGAGGAAAGTGACGGGCGGCCCGCGCGTCCGGCGATCGACCGCTTCCTCCGTAGCCTCGGCCCCGTCGAACGCCTCGCCGACGATATTGCCGCCAGCGCGCACGGCGGATAGGGCCCGCTACCATGTGCGGAGTCGCGGGCCTGTTCCATCTCAATACGCCGAAGCCCGTCGATCCGGCGCGGATCCGCATGATGGCCGATGCGCTCGCGCATCGCGGGCCCGACGGATCGGGAGTCTGGACCGCTCCTGGCGTAGGCCTCGGGCACCGGCGCCTGTCGATCATCGATCTGGAAGGCGGCGCACAGCCGATGGCGAGCGCCGACGGGCAGATCACCGTCACCTATAATGGCGAGATCTACAATTTCGCGGAACTGCGCGCCGAGCTCGAAGGGCATGGGCATGTCTTCCGCACGCACAGCGATACCGAGGTCATCGTCCATGGCTGGCGCCAATGGGGTATCGACTGCCTGACGCGCTTCCACGGCATGTTCGCCTTCGCGCTGTTCGATGGGAAACGCCAGGCGCTGTTCCTTGCGCGCGACCGGCTTGGCGTTAAGCCGCTGCACATCGTACGCCTGTCCGACGGCAGCCTTGCCTTCGCCTCGGAGCTCAAGGGGCTGATGGCGCATCCGCTGTTCCGTCGCCAGCCCGACATCCGCGCCGCCGAGGATTTTCTGGGCCTTGGCTATGTCCCCGATGACGCCAGCATCATAGCGGGCGTCGAGAAGCTTCCCGCGGGTCATTATCTGCTGGTCGAGCGCGGCAAGTCCGTGCCAGCGCCCACGCAATGGTGGGACGTGGATTTCAGCCGGCGCGCCCGCGGATCGGCGCGCGCGCTTGAGGAGGAACTGGTTGAGCGCATGCGCGCGGCGGTCACCTCGCGCATGATCGCCGACGTGCCGCTGGGGGCCTTTCTTTCAGGCGGGGTCGACAGCTCGAGCGTCGTTGCGCTGATGGCCGAGGCCAGCAATCGCGCGGTGCAGACCTGCTCGATCGGCTTCGATCAGGCCGACCATGACGAGACACAGCACGCGCGGCTCGTCGCCGAACGCTTTGCAACCGAGCACCGCGAGCGAATCGTCGCCGCCGATGATTTTGCGTTGATCGACACGCTTGTCGCCGCCTTTGATGAGCCCTTTGCCGACGCCTCGGCCTTGCCCACCTACCGTGTCTGCGAACTGGCGCGCGAGACAGTGACCGTGGCGCTTTCGGGCGATGGCGCGGACGAGGCCTTTGCGGGCTATCGGCGCTATCGCTTCCATGCCGCCGAGGAACGCGTCCGCGGTCTGGTGCCCGAAGGCATGCGCCGGAACCTGTTCGGCACGCTCGGCCGAATCTGGCCCAAGGCGGACTGGGCGCCGCGCCCGCTGCGCGCCCGGACGACCTTTCAGGCGCTCGCAACCGACGGCGCGCATGCCTATGCCACCGCGGTTGGCGTCACGCCGCCGGCGCTGCGCCAGCGCATCTTCAGTGCAGAGGCGACGCGCGCGCTTCAGGGGCACCGTGCCGAAGCGCGTTACGAGGCGGCGATGAAGGTAGCGCCCGCACGTGACGCGCTCGACCGCGCGCAATATGCCGACCTCAAGATCTGGCTGCCCGGCGACATCCTCACCAAGGTCGACCGCACCAGCATGGCGGTGAGCCTCGAGGCGCGCGAGCCGCTGCTCGACCACCGCCTCGTCGAATTCGCCGCCTCGCTGCCCGCTTCGATGCGGCTGCGGGGCGGCACGGGCAAATGGCTGATGAAGAAGGCGATGGAGCGCTACCTGCCCGAACAGATCCTCTATCGCCCCAAAATGGGCTTCGTCACGCCGATCAGCGCCTGGTTTCGCGGCGCGCTCGCCGACGAGGCCGAACATATCGCGCGCGGCTCGACGCTCGCGGAGACGGGCTGGTTCAACATGGCCGCGCTTGAGGGCATCGTCTCGGCGCATCGCAGCGGCATGAGCGATCATGGCCGGCTGCTCTGGCAGTTGCTGATGCTCGACCGCTCGCTCGCCCGCCTGTTCCGCTGAGCATCAGTCGGGGTAGGTCGCCTCGATGAAATAAAGCCCGTCGGGAGGCGCGTTGAGGCCGAGCGCGGCGCGGTCGCGCGCCTCGAGTGCCGCCTGCAGGTCATCGGCGCTCCATTTGCCCTGGCCGACGAGCGCGAGGCAGCCGACCATGGAGCGCACCTGATGATGCAGGAACGAGCGCGCCGCGGCATGGACGATGATCCGGTCGCCCTCGCGCACGACATCGAGTTCGTCGAGCGCCTTCACCGGGCTTTCGGACTGGCAGTGCACCGAACGGAAGGTGGTGAAGTCATGCCGCCCGACGAGGCGTTGCGCGGCCCCATGCATGGCATCGGCATCGAGCGGCTGGATCACGCGCCAGGCGAGACCCTTTTCGAGCGTGAGCGGCGCACGGCGATTGACGATGTGGTATTCGTAGCGCCGTCCGATGCACGAGAAGCGCGCGTGCCAGTCATCCGCGACGATCTCGCAGGCGAGGATGGCGACGGGGTTGGGCCGCAGCCGGCCATTGAGCGCCTCCATCAGCCGGAAGGCGGTGATCGATTTGCCGGTTTCCAGATGCGCGCGCATGCCAAGGCCGTGGACCCCCGCATCGGTGCGCCCGGCACAATGGAGCGTGACGGCATGACCCAATATCGTGTCGGCGGCATCCTCGATCGCCGCTTGCACGCTGGGGCCGTGCGCCTGACGCTGCCAGCCCATGAAAGGGCGGCCATCGAACTCGACGGTGAGCGCGAAGCGCGTCATTCGAGCCGCGTTCCCGCTGCGATCGCAAAGCCGCGCAGCAGTTCGACGGGCGTCATGGCGCTGCGCCCGGCGCGCTGAACCAGCAGCGGACGCAATACGCCCGACCCGCAGGCGATGCCGAGCGCGTCGTCGTTCACCGTGCCCGCGGTGCCCGAACCGGGCTCCGGCTGTGCTTCGAGGATGCGGATGCGCTCGCCGTTGAGCTCGAAAAATGCGCCCGGTGCGGGGTTGAATGCCCGGATCTGGCGCTCGACCACTTCGGCGGACTGCGTGAAATCGAGCCGCGCCTCGGCCTTCTCGATCTTGGCGGCATAGGTGACGCCGTCGTCGGGCTGGGGTTTGCAGGGATAGGCAACGGGGTTGGACAAGACTTCGACCATCAGCGCCGCGCCCTTTTCGGCAAGTTCGTCGGTCAGCGCGCCTGCGGTCTTGCGATCCACCGGCGTTTCCACCTTCGCGCGCATTGGCCCGGTATCGAGCCCCGTTTCCATGTCCATGATCGTCACGCCCGTCACTGCGTCGCCCGCGAGGATCGCACGGTGGATTGGCGCGGCACCCCGCCAGCGCGGCAGCAGCGAGGCGTGGACGTTGAGGCAACCCAGCTTCGGCGCGTCGAGGATCGCGCGCGGCAGGATCAGGCCATAGGCAGCGACCACCGCGGCATCGAGACCGAGCGCCGCGAATTTCGCCTGTTCTTCCGCGCCCTTGAGCGAAAGTGGCGTCATGACGACGATGCCCAGTTCTAAGGCACGACGATGAACGGGAGAGGGCGACAGCGCCTTTCCGCGCCCCGCACGGCGCGGCGGCTGGCTGTAGACTGCCACGACATCATGGCCCGCGGTGACCAGTGCATCGAGCGTCGGGACAGCGAATTCGGGGGTTCCCATGAAGGCTATGCGCATGATGTCTCTCAACCGCTTGGCAGAAGGGAGTGCAAGCCCTTATCTGAGCGCATGGCATCACCCGAGATCGAAATGCTCACCCAGGCGCTGGCGCGTCTCCCCGGATTGGGACCGCGATCGGCGCGCCGCGCGGTGCTCTATCTGCTCAAGAAGCGCGAAAGTGCGATGGCGCCGCTGCTCCGCGCGCTCGAGGTGGTAAACGAACGGCTCGACACCTGCGGCATCTGCGGCAATGTCGATACCGTCAATCCGTGCGGCGTGTGCACCGACCCGCGCCGCGATTCGCGCGCGCTGTGCGTGGTGGAGGAAGTGTCCGACCTCTGGGCGCTCGATCGGTCGCGGCTGTTCCCGGGCAAGTTCCATGTCCTCGGTGGGCGGCTTTCGGCGCTCGAGGGTGTGCGGCCCGAAGACCTGGCAATCGACAGCCTGATCCGCCGCATCGCCGCGGGCGGCATCGACGAGGTCGTGCTAGCGATGAACGCCACGCTCGAGGGACAGACGACCGCGCACTATATCGCCGAGCGTATCGAGCAATATCCCGTGCGGATCACGCAGCTTGCGCACGGCCTGCCCGTCGGCGGCGAGCTCGACTATCTCGACGAAGGCACGCTGGCGCAGGCGTTGCGCGCGCGTCGTCCCGTCGCCTGAGCGCGGTTGAAAAGCCGGACTGCTGCGACTAATTAGCCCTCATGGCCATTCTTCCGATCCTCGAGACGCCCGACCCGCGTCTGCGCACGATTTCCACGCCCGTCGACAAGGTCGACGATGAACTCCGTGCGCTCATCGACGACATGTTCGAGACGATGTACGACGCGCCCGGAATCGGGCTCGCGGCGATTCAGGTGGGCGTGCCCAAGCGCGTGCTCGTCATCGACCTACAGGAACCCGAGGAAGAGGGCGGCCCCGTGGTCCGCAAGCCGCTGGTGTTCATCAACCCCGAACTGTTCGATCCTTCCGAGGAGATGGCGGTCTATTCGGAAGGTTGCCTGTCGGTGCCTGATCAATATGCCGATGTCATCCGCCCCGCCGAAATCAGCGCGCGCTGGCTCGACTATGATGGCAATCCGCACGAGGAACGCCTCGATGGGCTGCTCGCGACCTGCATCCAGCACGAGATGGACCATCTCGAGGGCATCCTCTTCATCGACCATCTGTCGAAGCTGAAGAAGGACATGATCCTCAAGAAGCTGGCCAAGGCGCGCAAGAACGCGGCCTGAGGCAAGCCTCAGCCCGGCGCCGGCCCGCAATAGATCAGGCCGATCGGCTGAAAGATGCGGTCGGCCTCCACCATCATCGCACCCGCCGACTCGGCGAAGCGCAGCCGCAGCGTATTGCGCATTTCCTCGCCTTCGGCGCGACACATCGCGGCGATGTCATAGCCGCCCGGCACCGGGTTGATCCGGTCGAAGTCGCACGAAACCTCGCCTGCGGTGCCGACCCCGCGCTCGGTGAAGCGCCAGGCGCCACCCGCGCACAGATCCTTGTCCGCCGCCCAGGTGCCAACGAAACGAAGATTGGCATCCGCCGGCGGCAGGGCATTGGCGGGAGGCGGAGCCGGTGCGACCGCGTTGGTTGGCGCGGAAGCGGTGTTGTCGGACTCATTCTTCTGTTCGGGTTCGGATTTCTGGCAGGCGGCAAGCAGCGCCAGAAGGGCGATCGCAACGGTGACTGGCTTCATGCTTCGATCCTGCCCAAGCCGTGGCGCATCCGCCAGTCTTTTAGCCGACCGAGCGCACCGTCACCGCGATGAGCCGATTTGGGGGACGCCACCGCTTGCCAGCCGGGCTCCAAACGGGCAAAGGTTCACTTAATGTTCTTGCGGGGCTGAGTGATGATAACGCCTGTTGTGATGCTTGCTGTCGTCGTCGCGCTGTTGACGGGGCTCGGGCTTGGCTGGTTCCTGGGCGGGCGTTCGACCGCGGCCGCGCGGGGCGAGCGCGACCAGCATCTCGACAATTTCCGCAAGGCAATAACCGATCTGGCGGGCGCCGAGGAGCGCGCCAAGGCGGTGCCGCTGCTCCAGCAGGCATTGGCCGAGGCATCGAGCGAGCGCGAGGCGGCGCGGACCGAAGTCGCCGCACTGCGCGCCGAGCGTGCCGCGCGCGAACAGGCGCTGCAGGATCAGATCAAGGCACTGCTCGAGGCCAAGGAGGCGCTTTCGGCGCAGTTCAGCGAGGTCGGGCAGAAGCTGCTGAGCGAGGCGCAGCGCCAATTCCTCGATCGCGCCGACCAGCGCTTCCATCAGGCGGGCGAAAAGAGCGAGGCGCAGTTGAAGGCGCTGCTCACCCCCGTCGAAACCACGCTCAAGCGCTATGAGGAAGGGCTGCAGCGCGTCGAAAAAGATCGCGTCGACAGCTATGCGATGTTGCGCGAGCAGGTGGATCAGGTGCGCGTGGGGCAGGGGCAGGTGAAGGACGAGGCCGCGCGTCTCGTCAACGCGCTGCGTTCGAGCCCCAAGGCGCGGGGGCGCTGGGGCGAACAGTCGCTGCGCAACGTGCTCGAACAGGCGGGTCTCTCGCCGCATGCCGATTTCCGTACCGAAGTTTCGGTCGACACCGATGACGGCAGACTGCGCCCTGACGTGATCGTGCGCCTCCCCGGTGGTCGCGAACTGGTGATCGACGCCAAATGCTCACTATCCGCCTATCTCGATGCATCCGAAGAAGTCGATGAAACAACGCGGCTCAACCATCTGAAATCGCACGCGGCATCGATCCGGAACCATGCGCGCCAGCTCGGCGAGAAAAGCTATTGGGAACGCTTCGGCAAGGCCGCCGACTATGTCGTGATGTACATTCCGGGGGAACATTTCCTGTCGGCCGCGCTCGAACAGGACGACGGCCTGTGGGAGTGGGCGTTCGAGCGCCGCGTGTTGCTCGCAACGCCGACCAACCTCGTCGCGATCGCGCGGACCGTCGCCAGCGTCTGGCGGCAGGAGAAGCTCGCCGAGGAGGCGCAGCAGATCGGGGCTCTGGGCAAGGAGATGTACGAGCGGCTCGTCACGGTCGCGGGCCATCTCAAGCGCGTCGGCGGCGGACTCAACAGCGCGGTGGACAACTACAACAAGTTCGTCGCGAGCTTCGAGGGGCGCGTGCTGGTAACGGGACGCAAGTTCCGCGACCTCAATGTCGAGACGGGCGCGAAAGAGATCGAGGCGATGGAAAGCGTCGACACGCTCGCGCGTCAGCCGACCGAGCTTCTGCCGTCGCCCGCCGAGATCGAAGAGCGCAAGCAGGACGCGGCCGAATAGGGCCTCAGATTGCGCGCTTGAGGACTATTTCGCCGCCGTCACGGCCCGAGATGACGAGCGTGTCGCCGTCGCGATAGTGCTCCGTCACGTCTCCGGACAGGATTGTGAACAGCTTGCGCTCCTGCTCCATCGCGGGTGCCGCGCAGGCCATCTTGGTCGAGGCGACCTGTGCCAGGCTCAATCTGTCCCCGGTCTGCGTATAGCTGCCCGAAAAACGGTTGCAGCCGCTGCTGCCGCTCAGCCGGTCGCCGGTAAAGGCGAGACTTGCCGGCCTGCCGTCCTCGGGCACCGCGCTGCCAGCTATGCTCGCGATCGACCAACTGGTGCCGGCCAGCGCCGCCGGCGGGATCACGGCCCCGCCGCAACCCTTCACGGTCTTGCCGTCGGCGATCACCATCACGCTGTCGGGATAGACGCGATCGCTCATCCCGTCGCTGCATCGGACATGCGTGACATCGACCACAAGCGAATGCACCTCGTCCTTGGCTTCATAGCGGTGCCCGTTGAAGCTGGTGCGCAGCTGGGGGCGGGGCAGGGTGATGCGCGTCGCACCATAATCGCCCTGATAGTCGATCTGCGCAGGCGATATCGCCACCGTCCAGCCCGGCTCGGTGCCGATTGCACGGTAGTTCACGGCTACCGGGGCCACAGGCTGTTGCGGGCCCGGGCTGTTCGCGGTGCAGGCGATGAGCAGTAGGGTGGCAAGAGGCAGAGCGATTTTCATGTCGCTTCAACAACGAAATCGCGTGTTGGTTCCCCTAGGGCGGCGTGTGCCAAATCTGAGCCATGTCCCTACCTGTGCTCCGGGCTTGACCCGGAGCCCATGCTGCAAACAACAGCCGCCCGAACAGATGGGCTCCTGCTTTCGCAGGAGCACTGAACCCGACTTAACGCGTGCCGCTCTAGCGGGCGCGTTTCTGATTGAGCAACTCATAGGCCATCACCGCGGTGGCGATCGCGGCGTTGAGGCTGTCAGCCTTGCCCATCATCGGCATCTTTACAAGGATATCGCAATTATTTTCGTAGCTTGACGGAAGTCCCTGAGATTCATTGCCAACCAAGAGAAACGCCGGGCTCTCGTAGCGCGGCGCCTGATAATCGTGATCGGTATTGAGACTGGTGCCGATCAGTTGCCCCGGCCCGCTTCGCAGCCAGGCCAGGAATTCGGGCCAACGTGCCGTCGTGATCTTCTGCGTGAACAGTGCACCCATGCTGGCGCGCACTGCCTCTACGGAAAAGGGGTCGACGCAGTCGTCAACGAGGATAAGCCCGCCCGCGCCGACCGCATCACCCGTGCGCAGGATTGTACCGAGATTGCCCGGATCCCTGAGCGACTGCGCGACGATCCAGATGTCAGCGACATTGCGGTCAAGCTGATCGAGCGGGGTCAGCATGTCGGGATAAACGCCGATCACCGTCTGCGGGTTTTCCTTGCCCGAAAGCTTGTGGAGGATGTCGGGAATCGTCTCGATGACGTCGCCGCCCGCGGCTTCGGTCGCGGCGACAAGGCGCCGCACGATCGGATGATCCGCGGATTCGCGCGCATAGAACAGCATTTCGGGCAGGAACCCGGCTTCCTCGGCCTCGGCGAGGATCCGCAGCCCCTCGGCGAGAAAAAGCCCTTCGCGCTTGCGATGCTTCTTCTCGCGCAGACCGCGGACACGCTTGATCAACGGGTTGGAAAAGCCTGTAATTTCGCGCGGCACGCGTTCAATCCTCGCCGAACTTGGCCTCGACGAGTTCGGCAAGCAACGCAACCGCGGCCTCCGCGCCATCCCCGCGCGCGCTGATCGTGACCTGGTCGCCCATCGCCGCACCCAGCATCATCAACCCCATGATCGAGGTTCCGGTCACGGTCGATCCGTCCTTTTCGACCTCGACCGTTGCGCTCTGCTGCGCGGCGAGCGTAACGAACTTGGCACTCGCGCGCGCGTGCAGTCCGCGCCTGTTGGTGATCTGCACCGTTCGCGAAACCCCGTTCAAACAGATTCTCCCAGAACCTCGGATGCCACGCTGATATATTTGCGGCCGGCTTCGCGCGCGGCGGCGACGGCGTCCTTGACGTTCATCGTCCGGCGCGCGCCCTCAAGCCGGATGAGCATCGGCAGGTTGATCCCTGCGATCACCTCTATATGCCCGGGTTTCATCAGCGAGATCGCGAGGTTGGAGGGCGTGCCGCCGAACAGGTCGGTCAGCAGGATCACACCCTTGCCGCTGTCGACATTGGCGATTGCGTCGGCAATATCCTGCCGGCGCAGATCCATATCGTCGTCAGGACCGATGCAGATCGGCGCGATGGCGTCTTGCGGCCCGACCACATGCTCCATGGCAACCACGAATTCCTTCGCCAGAAGGCCATGGGTAACCAGCACCAAACCGATCATGAAACGTCCTGTGTCCTTGTCCTACGACCCATTGTCCGGCTCTCCTTCCATCGCATCGGATGGAGTCGTGGCCAGATCGCGGTGGGCGACCGTGGGCGAAAATCCTTCGTAGCGCAACCGTTCCCCCACACGCTGGGCGACATGGACCGAGCGGTGTCTCCCGCCGGTACAGCCAAAGGCAATCGTCAGATAGGATTTGCCTTCATGGCGGTAGCGCGGAAGCAGCAGCAGAAGCAGCGACTCGATCTGGCGCAGCGCCTGATCATAGGCGGGGTCCTGCGCGACATATGCCCCGACGGCTTCGTCGAGACCGCTCATCGGTCGCAGGTCGTCGACCCAGTGCGGATTGCGCAGGAAGCGCATGTCGAAGACGAGATCAGCGCTGCGCGGCACGCCGCGTGCGAAACCGAAGGACATGACGGTCAGCGTCGGCTCCTCGCCGGTGATACCGCCGAAGCGCGCACGGATGCGTTGCTGCAGTTCGTTCGAGCTGGTTTCGGTTGTGTCGATGATGTGCTCGGCCCAGTGGCGCAGCGGCGCCGTCAGTTCGCGTTCTCGCGCGATGCCGTCGGATACCGGGCGATCCTGGGCCATCGGATGCCGCCGGCGCGTCTCCGAATAGCGACGCTGCAACTCGCTGCCGCTGCAATCGAGAAAGAGTGTCTCGACAACCTGCCCGTGCAACTCGCGCAGCTGCTTGATGCGCATGATGATGCGGTCGGCATCGAAGCCACGCGTACGACTGTCGATGCCGAGAGCCAATGGACGATCGCTGTCGGTGGCGCCAAGTGCCTGCGGCGTGGCAAGCAGGCGGTCGAGCAGGCCGAGCGGGAGATTTTCCACCGCCTCCCAGCCCAGGTCCTCGAGACAGTTCATCACGACCGACTTGCCCGCGCCAGACATGCCGGTGACGAGCAGGATGCGTTTGGGGCGCGCGACCTGGCTCATGCCGAAAGCGGCATGCCGATCTGGCGCAGCGCGAGCTCGACTTTGACGGGGGCTGACGCTTCGAGCCCGTTGAGCGCGACGACGGGAACCGCGATCCCCGCAATCTTGCGCGTCGCCTCTGCGACGGGGATGCGCTCAACGGCATCGCTCAATGTCACGACGAGGCCGACGGGAACGTCCTCGACGTTGCCCAGATCGATGATGCCGAGCCCACGTACCTCGATCTTGCCCGCGATATTGGGCGCGGCGGTGGCGAGAAGGCCGCCGCGCTCGCGCTTGACCAGCGTATAATCGTCGCTGACCAGGCGCGCGCCGCGATCGATCAGGCGAAGCGCCAGATCGGACTTTCCCGAACCCGAGCGTCCTTCGATCAATACGGCGCGCCCGCCAATCTCGACCGATGAGGCATGCAGCATTTCCGACGACAGCAATGCCATGGACTAGAGCTCCGCGACTGGAAGGGTGACCACGAATCGCGCCCCCCGGTGCGAATCGGGCCTGTCATGAACCGTGATCCGGCCATTATGCCCTTCGATGATCGTCTTTGCTATCGCCAGACCAAGGCCCGAATGTCGCCCGAAACCGTCACTTTCGGGGCGATCGCTGTGAAAACGGCGAAAAATCGCGTCGCGCATGTCAGCGGGGACGCCGGGCCCTTCATCCTCGACCGCCAGCAGGATCGAATCTCCGTCGCGCGTGGCATCGATACGGACAAGCCCCCCCTTGGGGGAGAAGGATGCCGCATTGTCGAGCAGGTTCTCGACGACGCGAATCAGTTTGGATGCATCGCCGGGGACGACAGCAGTGCCCTTGCGCGGGCGCGCGAAGGCGATGTGGACATCGCCATCGGTGCCGCGCTGCTCGCGCGACTTGAGGAGGTTCTCGATCATCGGGCCGAGATCGACGGGCTCGAAAGCGGCGCGCGAGAGCTGCGCGTCGAGCCGCGACGCGTCGGCGACATCGGTGATCAGCCGGTCAAGCCGGAGCACATCGTCGCGGACGATGTCGAGCAACTGCGCCTGGAGCAAGGGGTCCTTGACCGCCTGGAGGCTTTCGACCGCCGATCGCAGCGATGCCAGCGGATTCTTGAGCTCGTGCGTCACGTCCGCAGCAAAGGCCTCGATCGCGTCGATCCGCACATTGAGCGCATGGCTCATGTCAGCGAGCGCACGCGCGAGCATACCGATCTCGTCACGACGCTCGGGCAGGCGCGGCACCTCGACGTCGCGTGCACGCCCGAGGCGTACGCGGACCGCCGCGCGCGCGAGTCGGCGCAGCGGGCGCACGATGGTTCTCGCAAGGAACAGCGACAACAGGATCGAGACGATGCTGACGACAAGGGCGACGATGCCGAGCCGCAGCCGCTCGGCGCGCACGATGCGCGTGATATCGCGCGTATTCTCGGTGAGCAGCAGCGTGCCGCTGTGATCCGGCAGCCTTATCGCCGCCGATAACATCGGCGTGCGATCAGGCGCATAGCGCAAGCGCGTAGCAGGGCCGCCCGTAGCACGCGCGCTCGCCACTTCGGGCCATGCGGCGGCAGTGTCGACCCGCGGTTCGCTGAAGCCGCCGAGACGATCGGCCCAGACGATACGGTCGATGACGCGATCAAGGAAGCGCGCCACATGGCGCTGCCAGGGTTCGCTGTCGGGATCGCGCAACACATAGTTGGGCGGTCCCAGCCGCCAGCTGTCCGCGACGACCTTGCCATCAGCGCCGTAAAGACGCAGCCGGCCCTCGCCTTCCTTCGCGAAGGACAGGATGAGTGCGTCACGCGCATCACTGCCACCAAGCGTGATCGCCTGCGCCATCAGCTCTATCTCGCGCGCGGCCTGCATGCTGCGTTCGTCGACGAGGCGCGCGCGATAGCTGTCGAGGTAGACGAAGCCGCCCGCAAGCAGCGCGAGCGCGAAGATATTGACCGCGAGGATGCGCGGCGTGAGCGACAATCGCCCCGACCAGCGGAGCGAAAGGTCGCTCTCGTCATTCTTCGGTAAAACGGTAGCCTCGTCCATAAAGGGTGTCGATCGCGTCGAACTGCTCGTCGACCTGCCGGAACTTGCGGCGGAGGCGCTTGATATGGCTGTCGATCGTGCGGTCGTCGACATACATGTCCTCCTGATAGGCCGCGTCCATAAGCTGATCGCGCGTCTTGACCACACCTGGCCGCCGCGCAAGCGATTCCAGGATCAGGAACTCGGTGACGGTCAGCGTCACTTCCTTGCCGCCCCAGGTCACGCGGTGCCGTGCCGGATCCATCTCGAGCCGCCCGCGCACCAGCAACTCGACCTCTTCCTCCTGCTCGCCCGGGGGCTGTGCCGCCAGTTCGGTACGGCGCAGGATCGCGCGGATGCGCGCAATCAGCAGCCGTTGGGAAAAGGGCTTTGAAATATAGTCGTCGGCGCCCATGGCGAGCCCGAGCGCCTCGTCCAGTTCGTCGTCCTTCGAGGTCAGGAAGATGACCGGCAGATTGCTCTTCTCGCGCAGCCGGCGCAGCAACTCGAGACCATCCATGCGCGGCATCTTGATATCGAACACCGCAAGATCGGGAGGATTCTCGGTCAGCGCCTTCAGCGCATTTTCGCCATCGGTGTAGAGCCGCGTCACGAAACCTTCGGCCTGCAGCGCGATCGAGACCGAGGTCAGAATATTGCGGTCATCGTCGACGAGCGCGATCGTTGCTGACATGACCTGAACTGCTCCCTTTGACCCCTGCCGCTCTAATGCAACACATGATCCGGGGCAAATCCCCCTGATAGCGTTGTCTTGTTGCACAAGGGTCGTGCTTCGATATGCGCCGAAGGGAATTCAACGCGCGCGCACTCGGCGCCGCGTCGCACCATTTCGGTTTCAGGAGACAAAAGGTGGCCGATAGCGCACCCAAATTCACACTCGCTCAGCAGGGGATCGACACCAGCGCGGAATTGTACTGGAACCTCGATACCGCTCCGCTCGTGGAGTTTGCGCTCAACCGCGGCGAGGGAATCCTCGCCAAGGAGGGCCCGCTCGTCGTCGCCACGGGCAAGCACACCGGCCGCTCGGCCACGGACAAGTTCATCGTCCGCGATGCGGAAACCGAGAACACGGTATGGTGGGGCAAGACCAACGTCGGGATGACCCCCGAGCACTTCGCGGCGCTCAAGGCCGATTTCCTGAAGGCGGTCGCCGAGAAGAAGACGCTGTTCGTGCAGGACCTGTTCGGCGGCTCGCAGCCCGAGCATCGCGTCAAGGTGCGCGTGATCAACGAGCTGGCATGGCACAACCTCTTCATCCGCACGTTGCTCGTCCGCCCCGACGTGTCCGAACTCGCCGATTTCGTGCCTGAGTTCACGATCATCGACCTGCCCAGCTTCCGTGCCGATCCCGAGCGCCACGGCACGCGTTCGGAAACCGTGATCGCGGTTAACTTCACCGACAAGCTGATCCTGATCGGCGGCACCGCCTATGCGGGCGAGATGAAGAAGTCGGTGTTCGGCATCCTCAACTACAAGCTGCCCGTCAAGGGCATCATGCCGATGCACTGCTCGGCCAATATCGGCCCTGGTGGCGACACCGCGATTTTCTTCGGGCTTTCGGGCACGGGCAAGACGACGCTTTCGGCCGATGCCAGCCGCACGCTCATCGGTGATGACGAGCATGGCTGGTCCGACACCGCGGTCTTCAACTTCGAAGGCGGTTGCTACGCCAAGATGATCCGCCTTTCGCCCGAAGCCGAGCCGGAAATCCATGCGACCACCAAGCGCTTCGGCACTGTGCTCGAGAATGTGGTGATCGATCCCGAGACGCGCGAACTCGATCTCGACGACAACAGCCTCGCCGAGAACAGCCGTGGTTCCTACCCGATCGATTTCATCCCCAATGCGTCCGAGCATAATATGGGGCCGGTGCCTAAAAACGTGATCATGCTGACCGCGGACGCCTATGGCGTACTGCCCCCGATCGCGAAGCTGACGCCCGATCAGGCGATGTATCACTTCCTTTCGGGCTACACGGCGCGCGTTGCGGGCACCGAAATCGGCGTGACCGAGCCCGAGGCGACCTTCTCGACCTGCTTCGGCGCACCCTTCATGCCGCGCCATCCGTCGGTCTATGGCAATCTGCTCAAGGAGCGGATCGCGAAGGGCGGTGTCGATTGCTGGCTGGTCAACACCGGCTGGACGGGCGGCAAGGCGACGATGCCCGGCATCAGTCGCATGCCGATCAAGGCGACGCGCGCGCTGCTCAACGCGGCGCTTGACGGCAGCCTGAAAGATGTTGAGTTCCGCACCGATCCCAATTTCGGCTTCCAGGTGCCCGTCGCAGTGCCGGGCGTCGACAGCGCGATCCTCGATCCGCGCGCGACCTGGACCGACAAGGACGAATACGACGCGACCGCGCAAAGGCTGGTCCAGCAATTCATCGACAATTTCGAGCAATTCGAAAGCCATGTCGATGAAAGCGTAAAGCAAGCGGCGCCAAAGGCCGCCTGAGAGTTCGGAGAGGGAATTTCCGGGCTCTCAGCCAAGAAATGAGAGCCCGGAAATGACTGAATACACACCAAGACTGTTCCCCGACGACGCTGCAATCCGCCATATCGGCGAGGGGCTGTTGTCTTGCACGCTGACGCGCGCCGAATGGACGCATGAGGCGCATCTGGCCGCCTGCACCTGGCTGGTGCGCGAGCGGCCTGACATCGACGCAGAGGGCGCTTTGCCGACGATCATCTCGCGCTTCAATGAGAGCGTCGGAGGCGTGAACGACGATCACAACGGCTATCACGAGACGGTCACGCAGTGTTTTGTGCGCGGCGTGCGGCTGCATCTGGCGGAGTGTCCGCGCGAAGCGCCGCTGGTCGAGGTCGTCAATGCCCTGCTGCTTTCGGACAAGGGGCGGCGCGACTGGCCCCTTCGCTTCTACAGCCGCGCAAGACTGTTTTCGGTCGCGGCGCGGCACGGCTTCGTCGAGCCCGATCTCAGTCCTCTGCCGTGCCTCCGACGATCATCCGCCCCAGCATGACTTCGTGATGCTCGACATGTTCGGGCCTCTCGAGCAGGTAGCGGTCGTCCTCGGGATAATAGCGCGCTTTGGTGATGTCTTCGCCGGCAAAACCCCTGATCGCGTCGAGCGAGTTCCACCAGCTCAGCGTCGTCACCTCGCTGGTGCCGTCGCCCAGGTCGCGCATCAGCATCTGGAAGCCAAGATTGCCGTGCGTCGCGCTATAATCGGCTCCGCCGGTGAGCTCGATATAGCGGACATAGTCATCACGGTCGGCGGTGCGAATCCGGCCCGTCCACCGGCGCAGAATGATCATGGCAACGGCTCCACGGTCAGGCGTCCATTGACCGCGCCCGTTACGCGCAACCGTGTTCCGATGGGCGCATCGACCCCGGTCGCGATCCAGACACCGTCGCCCACGCGTACGCGGCCGGTGCCGCCCTCGATCGGCTCGACCACCGTAACGGTCTCGCCTACGAGCCGCGCGGTGCGGTCGTTGAGCAGCGGATCGCTCGTCTCGATCGGGTTGAGCGCGAACCAGCGTCGTCCGGCATAGACTGCGGCGATCGACAGCACCGCGAAGGTCGCGAACTGCGCGGGTTCGCCAATGCCGGCAAGCAGAGTGATCACGCCCGTCAGCAGTGCTGCGAGCCCGATCCAGATCAGGAAGAAGCCCGGCATGATGATCTCGGCAGTGCCGAGAATGGCGGCAAGGATCATCCAGACCCAGTGCGCTTCGAGCGGCAACACCTCCAGCATCTTACCCTCCTGTCAGGCCTGTTCGAACGGACCGGGGCGTCGCGGGCGAGCCGGGGAGGCGGGCGGCGTACCGCCGTCCTTGCCCAGTGCATCTTTCGCCAGTTCGCCGATCCCACCCAGCGTGCCGATCAGCTGTGTCGCCTCGACCGGGAACAGGATCGTCTTTGCATTGGGCGAGGTCGCGAACTGGCTCACCGCCTCGACATATTTCTGGGCAACGAAATAGTTGATCGCCTGCGCGCTGCCCTTCTCGATCGCCTCGGACACCATCTGCGTCGCCTTGGCCTCAGCCTCGGCCGAGCGTTCGCGCGCCTCGGCGTCGCGGAAGGCCGCCTCGCGGCGGCCTTCGGCCTCGAGGATCTGCGACTGTTTCTGGCCTTCGGCGCGCAGGATCTCGGAGGCGCGGCTTCCTTCGGCCTCGAGGATCACCGCGCGCTTCTCCCGCTCGGCCTTCATCTGACGTGCCATGGCGTTCGAGATATCGGCGGGCGGGCGAATGTCCTTCACCTCCACGCGCGTGATCTTGACGCCCCAGGGTGTCGTCGCGTGATCGACGACCGAAAGCAGCCGCGCGTTGATTTCGTCGCGCTTGGACAGAAGCTCGTCGAGGTCCATCGAACCCATCACGGTACGCAGATTGGTCGTCGTCAGCTGGAGAAGGGCGACAAAGAGATCGGAGACCTCATAGGCCGCCTTGGCCGGATCGAGCACCTGGAAGAACACCACACCGTCGACCGCGACCATCGCATTGTCCTTGGTGATGATCTCCTGGCCCGGAATATCGAGAACCTGCTCCATCATGTTCACCTTGCGCCCGACCCGGTCGACAAAGGGAATGATCAGGTTGAAGCCGGGCTGTGCGACGTGCGTGAAACGGCCGAACCGCTCGATCGTGTACATGAAGCCCTGCCGTACGACGGTGACGCCCGCGAAGACGAAAGCAATCGCGAGTATGGCAACGATGATGAAGAACAGGCTCATTCCAACAATCCCCCCGGATATACCGCTGCGGATACTGCCGCGAGATTGGCCCAGCGCCAAGCGGAATTGGGGCGGGGGGTTGCGGCCGCGGGAATTCGCTGCCAATGGCCTGCGATGAAGTCATTGCTGTTCGCGGGTCTGCTGCCGCTCTTGATCGCAGGCGCCCCTCCGGGGGACATTATCGCCGAAGCCGATCTGCGCGCGCACATCGCGGAACTTGCAAGCGACGGCTATGAGGGCCGCGCGCCGGGCACCCCGGGCCAGACAAAAACCATCGCCTATATCGCCGATCAGTTCAGCAAGGCGGGGCTTGTCTCGGGCGCGACCGATCGCCCCTGGTTCCAGAGCGTCGAACTGATCGAGCGTTCGGTGATCGGCGCATCAGCCAGCTTTGCGCACGACGGCACGAAGATCGCGATCGACGCCGACGACGTGGCGTTGCGCAGCTGGCAAGGGCAATCCCGCGTGGACACGGCGCCTGCGCTGTTTCTGGGCTATGGCGTGACGGACGCGCTGCCTGATCCGACGGACAAGGTTGTGCTACTGCTCCGCGACGCACCCGACGGGCGGCCGGATATTCCCGACTTCGCCGAACGCCGCAACGCGCTCCTGCGGCGCGGTGCGGCCGCCGTGATTGGTATCGCGGGCGGAGAGACACCGTTCGAATCGCTGCGCCGTGGCTATGCCCGGCAGGGAACGTGGATCGCCTCGGCCGCAACGCCGGGTATCGACGGCGTCATGACGCTCGAGGCTGCGGCCGCACTGGTTCATGCCGCCGGACTCGAGATTGCCGCGCTCGTCGATGAGGCGGGGCAGCCGGGCTATACGGGGCAGATGCTCGGTCTGCAGGCGACGCTCTCGGTCGACATGACGGTACGGCGTTATGAAAGCTTCAACGTGATCGGCAAGATTACAGGGAGCGCGCCGGGCAACGGCGCGGTTCTGATCACAGGCCACTGGGACCATCTCGGCATCTGCCGCCCCGAGGGTGAACCCGACCGCATCTGCAACGGGGCGGTCGACAATGCGAGCGGCATCGCGATGATGATCGAGGTCGCGCGCAAGCTGCGGCACGGCCCAGCGCCGGTGCGCGACATCTATTTCGTCGCGACCACTGCGGAGGAAAAGGGGCTGCTTGGCGCGAAGGCCTTTGTAGAGCGACCCGTTGTTCCGCTCGATTCCATCCAGGCGGTGCTCAATGTCGACACCGTCGCGCTCGCGCCCAGGGGCACGCCGATCGCGGTCATCGGCCGCGGCGGCAGGCTCGACGCGCCGATCGCGCGCGCTGCGGCGCGTACCGGACGTGCGATCGATCCGGACGGCGATGCCGATGCCTATCTCGGCCGCCAGGACGGCGCCGCCTTCAGTGAAAAGGGAATCCCGGCGGTTATGCTGGTCAGCGCGTTCAGCGACAAGTCGCGCCTCGATACCTTTCTTGCCGGACCCTATCACGGCCCCGCCGACGAACTGACCGCCGCCACCGAGCTTGGCGGCGCCGCCGACGACGCGACCTTCCATGTCGCCCTCGCGCGCATCCTCGCCGATCCGAAGGAATACCGCCGGTGAACCCACTTTCCTCCCCCGCGCAGCTTGTTTACAGAGCCGCCCAAACCCCCGCCAAAGGAGTCTAGACCGCATGGACATCGCCCTCGGTCTCACATTCGACGACGTTCTGCTTCGCCCCGGCGAATCCGAGGTCATGCCCAGCCAGGCCGACACGCGTACCCGCGTGACGCGCGAAATCGGGCTCAACATCCCGATCCTGTCGTCCGCGATGGACACCGTGACCGAGGCCGACATGGCGATCGTCATGGCGCAGCTGGGCGGCATCGGCGTGCTCCACCGCAATCTGAGCATCGAGGAACAGGCCGACGCGGTCCGCGCGGTCAAGCGCTTCGAATCGGGCATGGTGGTCAATCCGATCACGATCGCGCCCGACAGGCCGCTCGCCGAGGCGCAGGCGCTGATGGCGCACCACAAGATCTCGGGCATCCCCGTCGTCGAGCCCGGCGGCAAGCTTGTCGGCATCCTTACCAACCGCGATGTCCGCTTTGCCGAAAATCCTGGCCAACCCATTTCCGAACTGATGACACACGAGAATTTGGCCACGGTAAAGGCCGGCGTCAGCCAGGAAGAAGCACGCCGCCTTCTGCATCAGCGTCGGATCGAAAAGCTGCTTGTGGTCGACGAGGCTTATCACTGTGTCGGGCTCATCACGGTCAAGGACATCGAGAAGGCGGTCAACTATCCCGACGCGACCAAGGACAGCTCGGGCCGCCTGCGCGTCGCCGCCGCCACCACGGTGGGCGACAAGGGGTTCGAGCGCACCGAGGCACTGATCGACGCCGAGTGCGACCTGATCGTCGTCGACACCGCGCACGGCCATTCGAAGATGGTCTCGGCCGCGGTCGAGCGGATCAAGAAGCTCTCCAATTCGGTCCAGATCGTCGCGGGCAACGTCGCGACCGCCGAGGCAACGCGCGCGCTGATCGGCGCGGGCGCCGACGGCATCAAGGTCGGCATCGGCCCGGGCTCGATCTGCACGACGCGCGTCGTCGCGGGCGTGGGCGTGCCGCAGCTGACCGCGGTGATGGAATCGGCTGAGGAAGCAGCCAGGTCGGGCGTTCCGGTGATTGCCGATGGCGGCCTGCGGACGTCGGGTGACATCGCCAAGGCGCTTGCGGCTGGTGCGGGCAGCGTCATGGTCGGCTCGCTGCTCGCGGGTACCGAGGAGGCGCCGGGCGAGACCTTCCTCTATCAGGGCCGCGCCTACAAATCGTACCGTGGCATGGGTTCGGTGGGCGCGATGGCGCGCGGCTCGGCCGACCGCTATTTCCAGCAGGACATCAAGGACCAGCTCAAGCTCGTCCCTGAAGGCATCGAGGGCCAAGTGCCCTACAAGGGTCCCGCAAAGGACGTGATCCACCAGCTCGTCGGTGGTGTGAAGGCAGCGATGGGCTATACCGGCGCACGCACGATTGGGGAGCTCAAGGAGCGTGCTCGTTTCGTCCGCATCACCAATGCAGGCCTGCGCGAAAGCCATGTCCATGACGTCACCATCACGCGCGAGGCGCCCAACTATCCGACGCGTTAGGGCTGGCGGATGACGCCCCAGGCCCGCGTCCAGGCCGCCATCGAGCTGCTCGACGAGATCATCGTCGCAGCGCGCGATGGCGGTGCCGCCGCCGACACGCTGATCGCGCGCTATTTCAAGACGCGGCGCTATGCCGGGTCCAAGGACCGGCGCGCGGTCCGCGATCTTGTCTATGACGCGATCCGGCGCACCGGCGACAGACCGTCTTCGGGCCGTGCGGCGCTGGTCGGGCTCGCGCGCAATGACGCCGCGCTCGCCGCGCTGTTCGACGGCACCGCGCACGGACCGTCAGCGATCGCCGACGACGAGCCGGCTGCGCCCGCAAGCGCCGTACCCGAATGGTTGGCAGGCCAGATCGCAGCGCTGGGCGATGGCGAGGCCGACGCGCTGCTCGAACGCGCGCCGCTCGACCTGCGCGTCAACCGGCTCAGGACTTCGCGTGATGCGGTGCTCGCCGCGCTTCCCGAAGCCGTGGCGACCGCCCATGCGCGTGACGGGATCCGGTTGCCCGAGGGCTTTGCGGTCGAGGCGCACCCGCTCTGGCAGGGCGGCAGCATCGAGATCCAGGATGAGGGCAGCCAGTTGATAGCCGAGGTCTGCGGCGCCCGTCCGGGGATGACGGCGGTCGACCTCTGCGCTGGCGCAGGCGGCAAGACGCTCGCGCTCGCGGCGGACATGGCGGGGCAGGGACGGCTGGTCGCGTGTGACACAGTCAAGTCACGGCTCGATCGTCTGCCGCCGCGTGCTGCGCGCGCCGGAGCGTCCAATATAGAACTGCGCCTGCTCGACGGCGGGCGTGAAGCCGAAAATCTGGCCGACCTCGCCGGCCAGGCCGACATCGTGCTGGTCGATGCGCCATGCTCGGGTACGGGGACATGGCGACGGAACCCCGAAGCGCGCTGGCGATTGACGCCGCAACGATTGACCGCGCTCAATGCGCTTCAGGCGCGGATCATCGACCTTGCGGTGCCCCTTCTGCGTCCGGGCGGGGTGCTGGTCTACGCTGTCTGTTCGGTGCTCGACAGCGAAGGCAGGGATCAGGTGGCGGCAATGCTCAGTCGGCATTCATCCTTGACGCCCGAAAGGGCTTTGCCCCATGTTGGACGGATATGGGGAGACGGCACACTGCTCACCCCGGCCAGGGATCAGACCGACGGCTTTTTCGTTGCGAGGGTCAGGCGGCCGTGACAGTTGAAAACCGATCCCCGCTCTTGGAGACGATCATGCGTTATACCCCGGTTGCTTGTGCACTTGCCCTGGCCCTGGCCTGTTTCTCGAGCGGCGTGAACGGGCAGAAGCCCGATGCGGAAATCGATCCGCGCTCGGTGGAACTGGTCCAGAAGGGCGAGGCGCTCGCCGCCACGGGTGATTATCAAGGCGCAAATGACACGATCGAGAGCGCGCTCGTACTCGATCCGCGCAACCGGGCGGCCTATGTCGCGCTCGCCAAGGTCGCGCAGAAACAGGAACTCAACGGCAAGGCGATCCGCTTCTATCGCGAGGCGCTCAAGATCGAGCCCAATGATGTCAACGCGCTCGCGGGGCAGGGTGAGGCGCTCGTCGCCAAGGGCGCGGTCGAAAAGGCCAAGGAGAATCTCGCGCGGATCGAGAAGCTCTGCGTCGCGCGCTGCAACGAGCAGGTCACGCTTGCCGCCACGATCGCGCGCGGCCCGGCGCCCCAGGTGCTGACCGCCAAGACGGTTGCGCCGCAGCCGGCACCCAAGTCGGAATAATCCCGCAGGACTGGCGAATATGACGCCTGTTCAGGCGTCGATGGCACGTGCCAGCGCGATATAGTCCTCGACGGTCAGTGTCTCCGCGCGTCGCGTGGGGTCGATACCGATGCTTTCCATCGCCTCGGCCGCGCCCGGCACGCCCTTGAGACTCTGACGCAACATCTTGCGGCGTTGGCCGAATGCGGCGCCGGTGAGCCGCTCGATCGTGCCGACCGATACGTCCGCCGGGGCCTCGCCGGGTTCGATATGCACGACCGCCGACATCACCTTGGGCGGTGGCGTGAAGGCGGATCGATGCACGTTCATCGCGAGCCGCGCGCTTGAGCGCCACTGGGCGAGCACCGCGAGCCGGCCATAGGCTGAGGTATCCGGACGTGCCACAACACGCTCGGCGACTTCCTTCTGGAACATCAGCGTCAGCGACTTCCACCAGGGCCGCCACTCCGCGCTCGTCAGCCAACGGACGAGCAGCGCGGTGCCGACATTATAGGGCAGATTGGCCACGACATGAGCGCCGGTTGCTTCGCGCACTTCATCAATCTTGAGAGCATCGTCTTCTATCACTCTCAATTTACCCGGTTTCCACTCGTCAAGTTCCGCGAGCGCGGGGATGCAGCGCCGGTCGCGTTCGACCGCGACAACCCTTGCGCCCGCGCGGAGCAGCGCACGCGTCAGCCCACCCGGACCCGGACCGACTTCATAGGCGGTCTCGCCGTCGAGATCGCCGGGAATGCGCGCGATCCGGTCGAGCAGTTGCTCGTCGAGCAGAAAGTTCTGGCCAAGCGCCTTGCTCGCGGCAAGGCCGTGGCGCGCGATCACGTCGCGCAGCGGCGGGAGCGCGCTCACAGCGTGTTGGCGGCGCGGTGCGCTGCGGCGCTGGCGGCCATGCGGATGGCGGCGATCATCGCGCCGGGATCGGCGGCGTTGGTGCCGGCGATGCCGAAGGCGGTGCCATGGTCGGGCGAGGTGCGGACAAAGGGCAGGCCCAGCGTCATATTGACGCCTTCGTCGAAATGCAGCGTCTTGAGCGGGATCAGCGCCTGATCGTGATAGAGGCACATTGCGACATCGTAGGTCGCACGCGCGCGGGGATGGAACATGGTGTCGGCCGCCAGCGGACCGATTGCGTCGATCCCACGATCGCGCAGAATCTCGATCGCCGGGATCAGGAAATCGATCTCCTCGCTGCCCATCGCGCCGTTCTCGCCCGCATGCGGATTAAAGCCGGCAAAGGCGAGCCTCGGCGACTCGATCCCGAAATTGCGCGTGATCCCCTTGGCGGTGACGAGGCTCTTGGCCACGATCATCTCAACCGAAAGCACGTCGGACACGTCTTTCAGCGGCATGTGCGTGGTCAGCGGCACCACTTTCAGCGTCGGCCCCGCGAGCAGCATGATCGCGTTCTCGCGTGCTATGCCGCAGCGCTCGGCAACGAACTCGGTCTGGCCCGGGTGGCGGAACCCCACATCATAGAGCTGCGCTTTCGACACGGGCCCTGTCACCAGCGCACCCGCTGCGCCCGAACGCGCAATTCCCGCCGCCATTTCGAGCGAATCGAGCGAGCAACGCGCGCCCTCTGCATCGGGCTTTCCCGGGATGATGGCGCCGCCGTCCTCGAGCTGGATCAGCGGCAGTCCATCGGCGAAGGCGCCAGAGGCCTCGGCCGGGTCGGAAATGCGCATGATCGGGCCGTCCCACACCGCCGTGATCGAGCGCCCGTCACCCACCGCAAAGAACGGCGCAAGACCGCAGTCAGCGCGCCGTTCCCAGGCCTTGGCAGTGATCTCGGGACCAATACCCGCCGGATCCCCGAGCGATACGGCAATCGGGTTCACGGGCGCCCCTCCCTGTTATTGATAGTCGACCACCGCGTCGCGTCGCAGATCGCGCAGATACCGTTGCGCGCGCCGGTTGATCCGCTCATCCTCGAGCTGCGCCATGATCCGGTCGAACGACGGGCCGCCGGCCGCCTCGGGATCGTCGCGACCGCACATGACGAGCACGCGCACGCCGTCCTCGAGCGAGCCGAAGGGCTGGGTGGTCTGCCCGACCTGGAGGTTGAGCAGGATCTGCTGAAGCTGCGGGGGCAGGTCGCGCACGCGCACCTGATCGTTGTCGACGACCTCCGCGCCGAGCGAATCGGCGATCGGCTTGGCAGCGCCGCAACCCGTGATCTTCTTCGCCTCTTCGGCGAATTTGGCGACAAGCGGTCCCGCCTGCGCCTGCGTCATCCCCTTGGGAAAGCTGATCGAGAGCTGCTTGAGGCTGAGCACCGCGTCGCGCGGATCAGCGGTGAGCACCTGGCGCTGGTCGATCAGCAGCAGGATCGAGACGCCACCCGGAACCTGGATCGGTCCCGAGACCTGGCCGACGCGCATCGTCTGCACCGCCTCGGCGAGCGTTTCGGGCAACTGGCCCGACCGGATCCAGCCGAGATCGCCGCCAACCGCGGCGGTCGATGCCTCGGAAAACTGCCGCGCATAAGCCTGGAAAGATCCACCCTGCTGCAACTGCTGCAGGATGCGCTGTCCGTTCTGCATCGTTTCCTGCATCGTCTCGGGCGTGCCCGACAGGAAAATCTCGCCGACGCGATATTCGGCGGCGCCCTTGGAGGCGTTGAGGCGGTCGATGATCGACTGCACTTCTTCCTGGCCGACGTTGATGAAGGGCGTGACCTTGCGCCCGAGGACGCGTTGCCAGGCGAGTTCGCCTTCGATCTGGCGCTTGATCGAGCGCGAGGAAGAACCCTGTTCGCGCAGATAGTCGTTCATCTGCTGTGGCGTGCGCTTGTAGTTCTGCGCGATCAGCGCATAGCGCTGGTCGACCTCGGCCGGCTTGACCTCGACCTCAGCGGCCTTCGCCTCCTGGATCTGGAGCGTTTCGTCGATCAGGTTGCGCAGCACCTGCATGCGCAGGCGCTCGCGCTCCTCCGCGCCGACCCGGCCCTGGTTGGCGAACAGCACCAGCGCCAGCCGCTGGTCGACGTCGGTCGCGGTGATGATCTCGCCATTCACGATGGCGGTCGGCTTGTAAACGTTGGGCTCGCTCTTGCCGAACACCTGCAAGTTCTGGGGAAGCTTGAGTTGGGTTGCGGGTGCGTCGGCCGCATCCCCCGCGGCCTGCTGTGCAACGGCGGTGCCGGCGATCAATGCCCCCGCCAGAAACAGACCGGCACGCATCTTTCTGCCGGAAATTCGTGCCATCATTCTGTGGCTCACTCCAATATCTGATCTTGCGCCGTACATGCTACAACGCGACTGAACGAAGGCTTACAGGCCCAATTGCTTGAAAGCTACCCGGAACAGGAATGTGTTTCCGCGCCGGACGTCCCCGGTGGTCTCATAGTCGCGGCGCCACGTCAGGCCAAGCTCGAGGCACTCGTCCGCATAGGCCACGCCGAGCCGGTGCCGAACCGGCTCATAGCCATCGGCCAGCGACAGCGGATCTTCCTGCTTGTTGGTCAGGTCGATCGTCGTCGATCCGAAAACGGACCAGTAGCGCGCAAACGCGACGCGCCCACCGACGCGAATCTCCTCGCGGTCGCGCAGATCCTCCAATGTGGCATCGACATCGCGGTTGAGCCGCAGATAGCCGACCATCGCATAGGTCTTGTCGCTGCCCACCGTTGCGTCGATCTCGTTGCGGCGGACCGCAAGGCTATCCTTGTCGAGGCGGAAACGGTGGGTGAAGCTCACGAAACGTTCGAACTTGATGACCGTGCGGCCGACGATGTCCGAGGTCTTGTTGGTCAGCCCGGTGCCGTCGGGAAACAGCCCCGGCTTGGCGGAGAAGCGATAGCTTTGCCCGACAAGGCTGTTGATGCTGAGCCCCGGACGCTCGAGCGCCCATTCGAGGCCGTAGGTGACGCGCGTTCCATCCTCATAGCGGTCATAGCCCGGAAAGCGGTTGAGTGCGAAGAGGTTGCTGTCCTCGAGATCGACCGCGCGGGCATCCTCATTGGGCACGTCGAGATTGCCCGTCACCGGCGAGGCCACGACCTGGACGCGCGGCGTCAGCCGTTGCGTGCCGCCAAAGGCTTCACCGACAAAGGGCCAGCGGACGTCGACCGCGAAGGATGCGATCGAACGGAAGCTCCATCCCGGTTCGCCGCGATAGGCGGGCATCAGCGTGCGCAGCGTCTCGTCCGTGTGATAGGCATCGCTGCGCGCATAGGCGGTGAAGGTCACTTCCTGCCCCAGCGGCGTCAGCTTGCGCAGATCCCAGCGGACGCCGGCAAAGGCGCGCTGCGTATCCTGCCCCGAGGTCCGCGCGAGGAACAGCGTATTGCCCTGCACCTCGATCGTGCCGCCGAGCACCGGTTCGCGGACGCGCTGGCGATAGTCGATCACGGGGAGCGCGATCGGTTGCTGGCCCTGCACGTCGCCGGGGCGCAGCGTCTGTACCGCCCAGCCCGCGAACGAGAAATAGCTGTTGCTGTCGATCCGCTCGATATTGACTACCGAACGCAGCCGGTCGTCGCGCGAAATGTCGTAGCGGCGCAGGAAGGTGTCGTCGCTGGTGAGTCGCAACGACCCCGTCAGGCTCCAGTAAGGATCGAACTGCAGCTTGCCGCTGGCATCGAAATAGCCTCGGAAATCCCTGTTCCCGCTCGTCGGCTCACCGATCAGTTGCCGCGTGCTGTAGGTGGCGTAACCCGTGGCCTGAAACGCGCCGAGATCGGTGAGCGCACGGAACTGCGCCTGCATCATCGGCAATACGTCGCTGTAGATGTGCGGGGTCAGCGTCAGATCGCGATCGGGCGCGAGGCGAAAATAATAGGGCACCGCAACCTCGAAGCCGTTCTCGCTGTCGTAGCGCACGTCAGGTACAAGCAATCCCGAGGCGGCTTCGTTCGCGGTGGGATGTGCCAGCCCGGGTAGCGGGATCAGCGGCAGCCCGAACAACTCCAGCCGCGCACCCTTGTAGCGGACGCGCTTCTTCGCGGAGTCATAGACGACGCGCTCAGCGGTAATCTTCCAGCTCGGCGTTTTGGGGCAGCCATTGTCATCGACCACGCGGCACGGCGAATAGGCCGCACGATCTAGCGTATAGACGTCACCGCTGCGCGTGCCCTTGGCGGCAGCCATGCGCCCGCCTTCCTCCATCACGACGAGCAGGTCCTGCACCACGCCGTCGCGCAGCGTGTCGGTCAGTTGCACCGAGTCGCCATAGGCCGTGTCGCCGCCCGGATTGGTCACGGCCACATTGCCTTCGGCGCGGACATCTCCGGTCTTGCGGTTCCAGATCACCTTGTCGGCGCGCAGCCTGTTGCCCTCGCGGAACATGCGGACATCGCCTGAGGCGGTCACGACATCCGCCTCACTGTCATATTCGAGATTGGCCGCGCTGAACGTGATTTCCTCGTCGTTTGCCGGCGTTTGTTCGGCTGACGGCGGAGGGGGCGGCGGCGTTGTCGGTTGCGCCAGCTCCTGTGCCATCGCTTCGGCCGACATCAGGGCGAAAGGGAGCGCGGCCGAGAGGAAGAGGTGTAAACGCGTCAAACTATGCCCCACAAACGGCGTTGCCCTGAACAATGCCCGCATATCGCACCGTAATCGCGCGGCTGCAACGGCTGGAAATTCCGGTTTTGCCACCGGCGCCACACTGGCCTAGTAAGCGCTCGATCCAATATGCTTGCCGAATTGAAAGGTCAGGTTCCCCATGCGTATCCTCTTTGCCGATGTTCAGCCCCAGGGCGAGTTCGCGCTCGCCCTGCCGGTGCGCAAGGGCGCCGATTTCCCGGCAGCCTTTCCCGGGCTCGATGCGGGCGGCGTCGCGCTGACCAAGGGCGCGGCCACCGCGGCGCGCTTCGATGGTGACACCGCGGCGACCGCCGAGCTGGTGGTCGCACAGGGCAGCGCGACGCGCCGCGTGGTGCTCTTCGGCATCGGCGACAAGGGCGAGGGCGCGGCATGGGAACGCGCGGGCGGTGCGCTCGCGGCGCGGCTGCTGGTCTCCGGCGAGAAGCGCCTCGTCGTCGACCTTACCCCGAACGGTGTCGGCGCAGAGAACGCCGCGCGCCTTGCGTTCGGCGCAGTTCTGCGCGGCTGGCGTCATGACGTCTATCGCACGCGCCTGCCCGAAAAGCAGAAGCCGACGCTCGAGGAAATCGTGATCGTCGGCGCCGGCGCCGATGCCGCCAAGGCGTGGGAACGCTGGTCGGCGCTTGCCGAGGGCGTGATGTTCACGCGCACGCTCGTCACCGAACCCGCCAATATCATCTATCCCGAAAGCTTCGTTGAACGCTGCCAGCCCCTGAAGGAACTCGGCGTCGAGATCGAGGTGCTCGACTGGGATGCGATGGAAAAGCTCGGCATGGGCTCGCTGCTCGGCGTCGCGCTCGGTTCGGCGCGCCCGCCGCGGCTGCTCGCGATGCGCTGGGACGGCACCAATGGCGCCGAGAAGACCCCCGTCGCTTTTGTCGGCAAGGGCGTGACCTTCGATACCGGCGGCATCTCGATCAAGCCCGCCGCGGGCATGGAAGACATGAAATGGGACATGGGCGGCGCTGGCGCGGTCGCGGGCACGATGAAGGCGCTGGCGCTGCGCAAGGCCAAGGCGCACGTCGTCGGCATCTGCGGCCTCGTCGAGAACATGCCCGACGGCAAGGCGCAGCGTCCCGGCGATGTCGTCACTTCGATGTCGGGGCAGACCATTGAAGTGCTCAACACCGATGCCGAAGGGCGTCTGGTGCTGTGCGACGCAATGACCTGGGTGCAGCGCAAATACGCGCCCAAGGTGATGGTCGACCTCGCGACGTTGACGGGCGCGATGATCATCTCGCTCGGCAACGAGCATGGCGGCATGTTCTCGAACGATGACGGCCTTGCCGACCAGCTGCTCGCCGCGGGCAAGGAATCGGGCGACCCGCTGTGGCGCTTCCCGCTGTCGGATGCCTACAACAAGCTGATCGACTCGCCGATCGCCGACATGAAGAATGTCGGGCCGCGCGGCGCCGGTTCGATCACCGCGGCGCAATTCCTCCAGCGCTTCGTCGACGACGGCGTCAAATGGGCGCATCTCGACATTGCGGGCATGGTCTGGGCCGACAAGGCCGGGTCGGTCTGGGACAAGGGCGCGACGGGCTTCGGCGTCCGCGTGCTCGACCGCTTCGTCGCGGATAACTTCGAACGCTGATCCCACCGTTTTCTCGCGTCATGCCAGCGAAAGCTGGCATCTCCGGCAGGATAAGGCGCGCACTGGTTGACAGACCAGCATCGGGTTGAACATGCCCCGCATGTTCAAGGATCATCCGGGGACGATCCGACCCGATGCTCTTTCGCTGGGGTGACGCCGAGATTGAGGTCATGCAGGTCGATTTCTACCAGCTCGAGGCGCGCCCGGTGGAGCAGGTGCTGCCGCGTATCGCGGAACGGCTGCTCGAATCGGCCGCGCGCCTGCTGGTCGTCGCCGAGGACGATGCGGCGCTCGAACGGCTCGACGCGGCGCTGTGGGCGTATCGCGGCGACGCCTTCCTCCCGCACGCCATAGCCGGGCGCGATGTCGATGCCGAGCAGCCCGTTCTGTTGTCTCGCACGCTCGATGCCGCCAATGGCGCGCGCAATATCGCGCTGGCCGACGGGGTCTGGCGCGATGAGGCACTGGCCTTCGATCGCGTCTTCTACCTGTTCGACGGCGAGACCGTTGACGGGGCGCGCGCTGCCTGGCGCGCGCTTGGCAGCAGGGAAGGGCTCGAACGGCGCTTCTGGAAGCAGGATGAGAACGGCCGATGGAGCCAGGTCGCCTGACTCATTCCCTCGCGCACCTTGCGATGCAGCAAAAGCACGGCTAAGGCGCGCCAAAATTCCCGCAAACCAGTTCAATGGAGTGAACGGCAATGGCCGCCAATCGCACTTTCTCGATCATCAAGCCCGACGCCACCCGCCGCAACCTGACGGGCGCGGTCACGAGGATGCTTGAAGAGGCCGGCCTGCGCGTCGTCGCGTCGAAGCGCATCCAGATGACCAAAGAGCAGGCCGAAGGCTTCTATGCGGTCCACAAGGAGCGCCCCTTCTTCAACGACCTCGTCAGCTTCATGATCTCGGGCCCCGTCGTCGTGCAGGTTCTCGAGGGCGAGAACGCCGTCCAGCGCAACCGCGACATCATGGGCGCCACCAATCCCGAGAACGCCGATGCGGGCACGATCCGCAAGGAACTCGCCGAATCGATCGAGGCCAACACGGTCCACGGTTCGGACAGCGACGAGAATGCGGCGATCGAGATCGCCTATTTCTTCAAGCCCGAAGAAATCGTCGGCTGACATGCGATGAAACGGCTCGGGCTGATCGGCGGGCTGAGCTGGGAAAGTACCCGGCTCTATTATGACGCGATCAACCGGGCCGTTTCGAAGGCGCTCGGCGGCGCCCATTCCGCCGATATCGTCGTCGTTTCGCTGGATTTCGCGCCCTTCGCCACCATGCAGGCCGAGGGGCGATGGGACGAGATAGGCCAAGCGCTTGCGGATGCCGCGCAAGGGCTCGATCGCTACGGTGTCGACGCGATCGCCATCGCCAGCAACACCATGCACAAATGCGTCGACATGGTGAGCAATGCGGTGTCCGTGCCGCTGGTCCATATCGTTGACGCACTGGCCAAGGCGCTTCTCAGGGACGGGCGTGCCCGGCCGCTCCTGCTCGGCACGCGCTTCACGATGACCGAGGCTTTCGTCACCGACCGTCTCGTTGCAGCGGGGATCGATCCGATGATCCCGGCATCCGCCGATTGCACGCGCATCGACGCCATCATCTACGACGAACTCGTCAAGGGCATTGTCCGCGACGATTCGCGCAACGCATATCTCGCGATCATCGAGGGCGCCCGGGCGTCGGGCGCAGACAGCGTCATCCTCGGCTGCACCGAGATCGGCATGCTGGTCAACGCAGCCAACTCGGCACTGCCGGTCTATGACACGATGCAGATCCACGCCGACGCGATCGTCGCTTTCATGCTCGGGCAAGACGGCGCGTGAGCGCTGATAAGACCCGTTCGGCAAGCTTGTCCGCGACGCGCCCTGCATCACCGCCGCAAGGTCTGGTGATCCGGCGGTGCACCGCGGATGACGCGGAGGCGCTGTCGCTGATCGGCGGCGCCACCTTTCTTGAAACCTTCGCCAATTCGATCGAAGGCCCCGATATCATCGCGCATTGCCGCGGGCCGCATGGTGCCGCAGCCTATGAGAAATATCTGGCCGATCCCGAGAGCCGCTGCTGGCTCGCGGAAATCGCGGAGACGGGCTCCCCGATAGGCTACCAGCTGCTGACCGCGCCCGATCTGCCGATCGAGATCCTGCCCGGCGATATCGAGCTCAAGCGCATCTACATCTTCTCCAACTACCACGGTGGTGGCCTTGCCCGACGGTTGATGGAAACCGCGATCGAAGAGGCCCGAGCGATGTGCCACAAGCGGCTGCTGCTCGGCGTCTATGCCGAAAACCCGCGCGCGATCGCCTTCTACACCAAGATGGGCTTCGAGATGGTCGGCGAACGCTGGTTCACCGTGGGCAGCCGGGACTTCTACGACAGGGTGATGGCGCGGGCACTTTAGGCGGCCGATTGACGGCTCAAGCGCGTTCGCTTCGCATTTCTTCGTTTCGGCTGCCCGCTGGCAATGCGCCGGAGAGCCAAGCGGCGACGTTGAGCGCGTAGCGATGTGTGTCTGCCAGTGCCTCGGGGACGCGCTTCATGCCGTCGCCCGGCGGTTCGCTGACGAAACTCGGGCAGCCGGAAAGCGGATCCCAGTTATAGTCGGCGAAGTGATGGAAGGTGCTTTGCGCAATCCCGGGACCCCGGCGCTCTCCCGGCTCGAATGCCACCGCGATGTTGAAATCAAGGTCGGTGATCTTGCTCCTTCCCCTGACGATCACGCGGGCGTTCTCTCCTGCGGGTGCACCGACTCCGCCCTCATGGGGATGCGCCGGCAACCGCCTGATGGCGCCGGTTGGCGACCCTTCGTCGGCAAGCACGGGGTGTGCGGGGCCAACGACTTCAATTTCCTGAAAGTCGCCATTGGATCCGGAGTGGAAATTCGGCCAGCTGATATAGGTCGTGTGGGGATCGTCGATCTGGTGTTTCCGCCTGTCGGGATCCTGGTTGCGCGAATGAAAGTAATGCGCCTGGCCAACTCCGCCCAATGTGCACACCGATGAACCCAGATCCATGTGATCGCGCGTGACCAGCAGGCCCCGACCGCTCTCGTAAAACCGCGAGATTGCGGCGCAATCCGCTTCGGTCAGGCCGTCGCCGACATCAACGGCAAACAGCCAGAGCTGGTCGAAGTCACTCGCGTCGATTGTCGACAGGACCGAATCCGGCTGCCCTGGCGGATCGCGGTCGCGCATGGTGACTTCGTAAAGCGCATTGCCATCTTCGTCACGCTGCGCGCGAAGAAGCTCCCCGAGGAGGCCGAAACGTGCGATCGACCAGTCGTTGTCGCTCGGCGTGATCGTCGTCTGCAGGAGAATTTTCTTCGATCGGATGTGCATGACACCTCCTTTGCAAGGCATTCGATCCTGATTGGCGCATGCTTTCGAACATAGCGGCTTTGGAAATGGCTGCGCACGCTCTGAATCGTTATTGAAAGTTCGGCCAGACCTTGCTGCCGCCTGAGCCTACTCCGCCGCCGACAGCCATGGCAAGCCGCGCTGGGCCGGCTTCAGAACAGCAGCGCCAGCTTCTTCGGCGCGACCATCCGCCAGCTTGCGGCCAGCTTTTCCTCGACGCGCTCCCAATCGACATCGCCGCCGTCGAGGCGGATGCCGATCCAGCCCGAGGGGCCGAGATAGGGTGGCCTGTAATAGATATCGGGATCGGCCTCGATCAGCATCATCTGTTCCTCGGGGCCGCCGGTCTTGACCAGCACCGAGGTGATGCCGTCGCCATGATGATCATGGCTGAAATAGGCGAAGAACTTGCCGCCCTCGATCAGGAAACCGGGTGCACCGTGCGAGCTCTTCTCGGCCGTCCTGGGCAGCGCCAGTGCGCGTTCGCGCACCTGATCGAGCAGCCAGTCGCGACTGGTCTCGCGGCTCACCAGTTCGGCGAGCATGCGCGGATAGAGCTGGTGTTCGGCGATCAGCACGCGCGCGGCGAGCGTGTCGGGGGTGTCGCCGGGCAGGATCGCGACCTCGGTCTGGCCGAGCACCGGCCCGTCGTCGAGCTCGGCGGTGACGATATGGACCGAGCAACCCGCGACGCTGTCCCCTGCCTCGATCGCGCGCTCATGCGTGTCGAGGCCTTTATATTTGGGAAGCAGGGAAGGGTGGATGTTGACCATCCGGCTCGCCCATTTGCCGACGAATTCGGGCGAAAGCAGGCGCATATAGCCCGCAAGCGCGACATATTCGACGCGCGCCTTGCGCAGCTCGGCGTCGATGATCGCATCGAATTCGGCGCGCTTCATGCCTCTATGGCTCTGCGCGAAGGTCGCGATGCCCTCGGCCGCGGCGAGCTTGAGTCCGGCGGCATCGGGATCGTTCGCGGCGACGAGCGCGATCTCATAGGGGCAGTCGGGGCGTTTCGACGCATAGAGCAGCGCGGCCATGTTCGAGCCGCGCCCCGAGATCAGGACGCCGACACGCCTCTTTTCAGCCATGGTGCGTTGCCGACCAGGCGTTGCGCGCACTCCAGGTTTCGGCGGCGCCCGTCACCGTACAGCCCTTTTCGCCCGCCTCGATACGGCCGATGCGGAACACCGTCTCGCCGGCGGCTTCGAGTGCCTGGGTGACGCCCGCGACATCGTCTTCGTCTACCACCAGCGCCATGCCGATGCCGCAGTTGAAGGTGCGCGCCATTTCCTCGGGCTCGATATTGCCCTGCGCCTGCAGGAACGCCATCAGCCGCGGCTGGGGCCAGAGCGTTGCGTCGACATGCGCGTGGAGGCCTTGCGGAAGCACGCGCGGAATATTCTCGAGCAGGCCGCCGCCGGTGATGTGCGCGAGCGCCTTGACCTTCCCCGAGCGAATCTCGGGGAGCAGCGACTTCACATAGATGCGGGTGGGCGCCATCAGCGCGTCGATCAGCTTCACATCCTGATCGAACAGCGCAGGGCGATCGAGCTTCCAGCCCTTGTCCGCGGCGAGGCGGCGGACGAGCGAGAAGCCGTTCGAATGCACACCCGAGGAGGCGAGGCCGAGAATCACCTGACCCGCGGCGACGCGGTTTCCGGTGAGCGCCTGCTCGCGCTCGACTGCGCCGACGCAGAAGCCCGCGAGATCATAGTCGCCATCGGCATACATGCCCGGCATTTCAGCGGTCTCGCCGCCGATCAGCGCGCAGCCCGCCTGACGGCAGCCTTCGGCGATCGAGGCGATGACGCGCTCGGCGACACCCGATTCGAGCTTCCCGGTCGCGTAGTAGTCGAGGAAGAACAGCGGCTCGGCGCCCTGCACGATCAGATCGTTGGCGCACATCGCGACGAGGTCGATTCCCACGCCGTCATGGTGGTTGTGGTCGATCGCGAGCTTCAGCTTGGTCCCGACGCCGTCATTGGCCGCCACCAGCAGCGGATCTATGTAGCCAGCCGCCTTCAGGTCGAAAAAACCGCCAAAACCGCCGAGTTCGGCTTCGGCGCCGGGGCGGCGCGTGGCCTTGGCGAGCGGCGCGATCGCCTTGACGAGTGCGTTACCCGCGGCGATCGAGACGCCCGCCTTGGCGTAGCTGTAGGATTCGGTTTGACTGTCTTTTGAGCTCATATGACGCGCCTACTCATATCGGGCTTGGATTTCCACGCCCAACTCGCCAAAAGAACGCCGTGACCCTCGCCCAACGTCTTTTCCGTCCGCTTCCGATCGTGTCCGCGCTCCTCCTCCTCGGCGGCGCCAGCGTCGCCGTCCTCGCGCAGATCGAGGGCAGCGACCGCGGCGTCATCCCGATCGATACCTCGGGAAGCCTCGAGGTCACGGGGGTCAAGGTCGACGTCTATGGCAAGACCGCGGACGCCGCACGCTATGGCGGATGGCGGCTCGCGCAGCGCAAGGCGTGGAAGGCGCTCTGGGAAAAGCATCACCCCGGCACGGGCGCGCCGGGCCTGCCCGACAGCACGCTCGATTCGATCGTCGGCGGCATCGTCGTCGAGGACGAGCAGATCGGCCCCAACCGCTATGTCGCGCGCCTGGGTGTCCTCTTCGACCGCGCGCGCGCCGGCCAGATTCTGGGTGTCGGCGGTGTGACGACGCGTTCGGCGCCGTATCTTGTCCTTCCCGTCCAGTGGTCGGGCGGACGGCCCGAAAGCTTCGAGCATCGCACCGAATGGCAGCAGGCCTGGGCGCGCTTCCGCACGGGATCGAGCCCGATCGACTATGTCCGCCCGAGCGGCACGGGTTCGGATCCGCTGCTGCTCAACGCGGCGCAAGCCGAACGACGCAATCGCGTGTGGTGGCGCGCGATCCTCGACCAGTTCGGCGCGGCCGATGTGCTGGTGCCCAAGGTGCGGCTCGAACGGCAATATCCGGGTGGCCCCGTCACGGGCCATTTCACTGCGGGCTTCGGCCCCGACAGCAAGATCCTGACGCAGTTCGCGCTGCGCGTCCGCAATCCGGGCGCGCTCGGCCAGATGCTCGACGAAGGCGTGCGCCGGATCGACGCTGCCTATGCAGCGGCGCTAGGTGACGGGCGCCTGCGCCCCGATCCGACGCTGATCATCGAGGAACCCGTCGATCCCGACGCGATCGAGGAGGCGATCGAAACGCCGCTCGAGACCGACGGCGCGCTGACCAGTGGAGCTGCCGTAACGACAACGGTCATGATCCAGTTCGAGACACCCGATGCGGGCGCGGTTTCGCGCGGCGAATCGGCGATCCGCTCGGTACCGGGAATCAGTGGCGCAACCACGACCAGCTTGGCGATAGGCGGCGTCTCGGTCATGCGCGTGACCTATGCCGGCGACATCGCGACGCTGCGCGCCTCGCTCGCCGCGCGGGGATGGCAGGTACAGGAAGGCGCCGGCGTGCTCCGCATCCGTCGCGGTGGCGCGCAACCGGCGCCGCAGCCTGCCCAACCCGCCAGCGGCAACGTGACGGAACGCTGAGCGGCGCATGAGCCAGATCGCGCTGCCACTCGACTGGCCGGCCGACGAAACCGACGCGGACTTCATCGTCAGCCCGTGCAATGCGGCGGCGGTGCGCCATCTGGAGCATGTCGGCACCTGGCCCGTCTGGGCGACCTTGCTCACCGGGCCGCGCAAATCGGGGCGCAGCCTGCTCGGCCGCATCTTTGCGCTGAAGTCGCACGGCACACTGATCGACAATGCCGAGGAACAGGCCGAAGACCGCATCTTCCACGCGTGGAACATGGCGCAGGAGACGCGGCGGCCGCTGCTGATCATTTCGGATCGTGCCCCGCCCGAATGGCGGCCGCGCCTCGCCGATCTGCGCTCGCGGCTCGCCGCAACCCCGCAGATCCGCATCGAGCAGCCCGACGATGCGCTGATCGACGCGCTGATCGAACGTCTGCTCGCGCAGCGCGGCATCCTCACGCGCCCCGACTTCCGCGCCTATGCGACCGCGCGGATCGAGCGGAGCCATATCGCGGTGATGCGCTTTGTCGATCTCGTCGACCATCTCGCGCTCGAGAAACGCGGGACGAAAATCGCGATTCCGCTGGCGAAACGCGTGCTTGCCGAGATGGGTGTAATCGACGAGTCACCAGTTTTGCTCTAGAAGGTCGGGATGAGCAGCAAGCCAGCACCCATTCCTTTCGGCAATGACGATGACATCGAAAGCGCGACCATCGCGGGAACGCGCTACTTCAACCGCGAGCTGAGCTGGCTCGCCTTCAACCGCCGCGTGCTCGAGGAAGCGACCAACCGCGCGCATCCGTTGCTCGAGCGGCTGCGCTTCCTCTCGATCTCGGGCAACAATCTCGACGAGTTTTTCATGGTCCGCGTCGCGGGCCTCAAGGGCCAGCAGCTCCAGGACGTCGAACAGCGCTCGGCCGACGGGCTTACCGTCTCGCAGCAACTCGCCGCAATCGCCGAGCAGGCCGATCGCCTGATGGGCGACCAGCAGCGCATCTGGCTCGACATCCGCCAGGAACTCCGCACCGCGGGCATCAACGTACTCGGCGTCGACGAGATCGAAGGCAGCGCCGCCGAATGGGCCGAGACACATTTTCGCGGCCAGATCTTCCCGATCCTGACACCACAGGCGCTCGATCCCGCGCATCCCTTTCCCTTCATCCCCAACAAGGGACTGAGCGTCGTCTTCGACCTCAAGCGCCAGTCGGACGGCGAACCGATCCGCGAATTGCTGATGATTCCGTCGACGCTGCCGCGCTTCGTGCGGATTCCGGGCAAGGATCGCGCGTGTTACGTCTCGATGGAAACGATGCTGCGGCGTTTCTCGGGGCTGCTCTTTCCGGGGTACGAAGTCGTCGGTTCGGGTGCTTTCCGCATCATTCGCGACAGCGATATCGAGATCGAGGAAGAGGCCGAAGACCTCGTCCGCTATTTCCGCAGCGCGATCAAGCGGCGCAGGCGGGGCAGGGTGATCCGCCTCAAACTCGAAAGCGGCATGACCAGCGACGTCGAGAAGCTGGTCAAGGACGAGCTTGGCGGCGAGGATGCGCTGATCACCGAAACCGCGGGTTTTCTCGGCATCGGCGAGCTCGAACAGCTGGTGGATGAGGATCGCCCCGACCTCAAGTTCACGCCCTATTCCCCGCGCTTCCCCGAGCGGATCCGTGAGCATGGCGGAGATTGCTTTGCGGCGATCCGCGCCAAGGACATCGTCGTCCACCACCCCTATGAGACGTTCGATGTCGTGCTGGCCTTTCTCAACCAGGCGGCCGCCGATCCCGACGTCGTCGCGATCAAACAGACGCTCTACCGCGCGGGCAAGCAGTCGGCGGTGATCCGGGCGCTGATCGATGCGGCCGAGGCGGGCAAATCGGTCACCGCGGTGGTCGAATTGAAGGCCCGCTTCGACGAGGAGCAGAACCTGCTCTGGGCCTCGGCGCTCGAACGTGCAGGCGTGCAGGTGGTGTACGGTTTCATCGACTGGAAGACGCACGCCAAGATTTCGATGGTCGTGCGCCGCGAAAGCGGCACCTTCCGTACCTATTGCCACTTCGGTACGGGCAATTATCACCCGATCACCGCGCGCATCTACACCGATCTGAGCTTCTTCACCGCCGATCCGCGCATCGGGCGCGATGCGGCGCAGATATTCAACTACATCACCGGCTATGTCGATCCGAGCCTCGAGGCGGTGACGATGAGCCCCAAGAACCTGCGCCCGCGCCTGTGCGAGCTGATCGACGGCGAGATAGCGAATGCGCGTGAAGGCAAGCCGGGCGCGATCTGGGCGAAGATGAACTCGCTCGTCGATCCCGAGATCATCGAGAAACTTTACGAGGCGAGCAATGCGGGGGTCGAGATCGACCTCATCATCCGCGGCATCTGCTGCCTGCGCCCGGGCGTTCCGGGCATGTCCGACAATATCCGCGTCAAGTCGGTGGTCGGCCGCTTCCTCGAGCACAGTCGCATCTGGGCGTTCGGCAACGGCAAGGAACTGCCCAATGACGGCGCGCAGGTGTTCATCTCTTCCGCCGACTGGATGCCGCGCAATTTCGATCGCCGCGTCGAATACATGCTCAAGATCGAGAACAAGACCGTCCACGATCAGGTGCTCGATCAGGTCATGCTCGCCAACCTGCTCGACAATGAGCAGAGCTGGGAGCTCGACCCGGAGGGCGATTATCACCGTATCGAGCCGGGTGATCGCCCCTTCAACCTGCATCGCTATTTCATGACCAACCCGTCGCTTTCAGGGCGCGGCGCTTCGCTCAGCAATAGCGACGCCGTACCAAAATTGAGCCTCAGGCGGCGGCGCTGAGGCTGGCAAAGACCCGCTGTGAAGTCTAGGGAAGGGCGCATGGCCTCCGTCTCGCCAATCGCGCGTACCCGCGTCCTGTCCCGCGCCGAGCAGAGCGGACGACGCGCGATCATCGATATCGGCTCCAACTCGATCCGTCTCGTCGTCTTTGACGGGCCCGAACGGCTGCCCGCGATCCTGTTCAACGAAAAGGTGATGGCGGGTCTGGGGCGCAACCTGTCGCGCGACGGCATGATCGACGCCGAGGCCGTCGAAACCACGGTCCGCGCGCTGCGCCGCTTTCGCCAGCTGGCGCTCGAAATGGGCGTATCGAGCATGCGTACCGTCGCGACGGCAGCGGTGCGCGAGGCGAAGAACGCGTCCGACCTGCTCGCGCGGATCGACGAACTCGGCATCGAGACCGAGTTGCTCTCGGGCCGGCAGGAAGCCGAAGCCGCGGGGCTCGGCGTGTTGTCGGCGATTCCCGACGCCGACGGCATTGTCGGCGACCTTGGCGGCGGCAGCCTCGAGCTGATCCGCGTGAAGGACGGCGAGACGCACGGCTCTGTGTCGTTACCGCTCGGCGTGCTGCGCATCGCGGCGATCCGCCAGCAGGGCAAGACCGCGCTCAAGACGACGCTCGTCAAGATGCTCAAGAGGCAGGGCTGGCTCAAGGAAGCGCAGGGTCTGCCGTTTTACATGGTGGGGGGGTCGTGGCGCGCGCTGGCGCGACTCGACATGCACCTTTCGGACTATCCGCTGCCGATCATCCACCATTACCGCATGGATCCCGACCGCGCGCAGCATCTCGTCCGCTCGCTTGCCAAGGTCGACCGCAAGAAGCTGCAGGCGCTACCCACGCTCAGCGCATCGCGTATCCCGACGCTGGGCAATGCCGGGCTGCTGCTCTCGGCACTGGTGCGCGAACTCGACAGCAGCGAGCTCATCGTCTCGGCCTCGGGGCTGCGCGAAGGACTGTTGTTCCAGATGCTCGATGCCGAGCAGCGCCGTGCCGATCCGCTGATCGTCGCCGCGCGCGCCGAGGGCGTGCGCGAGGGGCGCTTCCCCGAGCATGGCGACCTGCTCGAAGCGTGGATCGCGCCGCTCTTTGCCGATGAGACGCCCGAAGCCGCGCGGCTGCGCCATGCCGCGTGCCTGCTCGCCGATGTCGCATGGCGCGCGAATCCCGAATTCCGTGCCGAGCGCGGGCTCGAAACGGCGCTGCACGGCAACTGGGTGGGGATCGACGCCACCGGGCGCGCGATGATCGGGCAGGCGCTTGCCACCAGCTTCGGCGTCGGTGCTGCGCCGCTGGCCTATCTGCTGCCGCTCGCCTCGCTCGACGAACTGTATGAGGCGGTGCTCTGGGGGCTCGCGATGCGGCTCGGCCAGCGCTTCAGCGGCGGCGTCGCGGCGCCGCTGCTCGCCAGCGAAATCGCGGTCGAGGACGATGCGCTGGTGCTTGCGATCGAGCGCAGCGAGGTCAGCCTGTATGGAGAAGCGGTCGAACGCCGCCACCGCCAGCTCGCCAATGCGATGGGCCTGCCGCACCGGATGGTGCTCAAGGACTGATCAGCCGCAGCTGATCGTCGTCACCTTCATATTGTCGTCATAGCCGATCGTCAGGCGATCGGGACGAAAATCCATCGTCATCGCCGAGCGCGGCGGGCCCCAGCGCAGCGTCGCTGCGCCGCTCGCCTTGAGCGCGGCCGCGCCGAGTTCGGGGGAAGCGGTCTGGCCGACGAACTGCTGCAGCGCGTCGCCCTTGCACGCCGCCGGGGCTGCGTTGCCGCTGCCGCCGGTATCGTCGCCGCCGGACGCGGTCGTCGCGCAACCGGCGAGCAGGGCGGGCAGGATCATCAGTGGCAGGCGCATGGTCAGTTCTCCTCGACGTCTTCGGCGCGGGTCATCACAAGTTTGCCGTGGCGCACCGCAAAGGCAAGCCGCCCTTCAACCAGCGCCAGCGCGTCGGCGCCGAACTGGTCGTAGCGCCAGCCTTCGAGGATCGAGAGGCCGCTACGCTTGCCCGCGGCAAGCAGTTCGAGGTCCTCGGTCCGCGCAAGAAGACGCGGCGCGACATTGGCGTCGCGCGCGCGGATCTTGAGCAGCAGCTTCAACAGATCGGCGACCAGCGCGCCTTCACGGCCAAGGCCGGGCTTGCGGTCATCGCGCGCGGGCATCTCGGACGCGGGCAGGGGGCCAGCGGCCTCGAGCGCGGCCATCAGGCGCCCGCCGATATCGTTGCCCGCCCAGCTGCCCGATAGTCCGCGAACGCGCGCAAGGTCGCCCTGCGCCCGGGGCGGATGCGCGGCGATATCCGCCAGCGTCTCGTCCTTGACGATGCGGCCGCGCGGCAGGTTCTTGTTCTGCGCCTCGCGCTCGCGCCACGCCGCCAGCGCCTTCAGCCGTCCGAGCACCTCGGACTTGCGACTCGGAATCTTCACGCGCTGCCACATCTCATCGGGCTCGTTCACATAGTTGGAGGGATCGGCGATCCGCTCCATTTCCTGATCGAGCCACTCGCCGCGCCCGGTCTTGCGCAACTTCTCGAGCATCCTGGGGAATATCTTCGCCAGGTGCGTCACGTCGCCGATCGCATATTCGATCTGGCGCTTGTCGAGCGGGCGGCGGCTCCAGTCGGTGAAACGTGCGCCCTTGTCGAGCGCGATGCCCAGCCAGTTGTCGACGAGGTTGGAATAGCCGACCTGATCGCCCTGGCCGAGCGCCATCGCCGCGACCTGCGTGTCGAACATCGGGTGGGGGGTCTTGCCTGTCAGGTTATGGACGATCTCGATATCCTGCCCGCCCGCGTGGAAGACCTTGAGGACATCCTCGTTGTTGACGAGCAGCTCCAGGAGCGGCCCCAGGTCGATGCCGTCGGCCTTGGGATCGATCGCTGCGGCCTCGCTCTCGTCGGCGATCTGGATCAGGCAGAGGTCTGGCCAATAGCTGTTCTCGCGCATGAACTCGGTGTCGACCGCGACAAAGGGCGACCTGGCGAGGCGTTCGCAAAGCTGGGCAAGTGTTTCAGAATCGGTAATCAGTGGATGGATGTGCATCGAAGCCCCTTAGCGCCGACTCGCGGCTTGACAAAGTGGCTTTGCCCCTGTGTTACGCGGCGTTCGATCGCCCAATAGGGGGCCACAGCAGAAAAGAAGAGCTTCATGCACGCCTATCGCACGCACAATTGCGCCGAATTGCGCGCTTCCCATGTCGGGGAAACCGTCCGTATCTCGGGCTGGATTCACCGCAAGCGCGATCATGGCGGACTGCTCTTCGTCGACCTGCGCGATCATTACGGGATCACACAGATCGTCACCGATATCGATTCGGAAGCGTTCAAGACGATCGACGGCGCGCGCGCCGAATCCGTGATCACGGTCACGGGCGAGGTCGTCGCGCGTTCGTCCGAGACGGTGAACCCCAATCTGCCGACGGGCGAGATCGAGCTGCGCGCGCGTGAGGTGACGGTCCAGTCGCAGGCGCAGGAACTGCCGCTCCCCGTCTTCGGCGAGCAGGAATATCCCGAGGATATCCGCCTCAAATACCGCTTCCTCGACCTGCGGCGCGAGCGCATCCACAACAATATCGTGCTGCGTTCCAAGGTCATCGCGTCGATCCGCCAGCGCATGATCGGGCAGGGCTTCACCGAGTTCCAGACGCCGATCCTGACCGCGTCGTCGCCCGAGGGCGCGCGCGACTATCTCGTCCCGAGCCGCGTCCATCCCGGCAAGTTCTACGCGCTGCCGCAGGCGCCGCAGATGTTCAAGCAGCTGCTGATGGTCGCGGGCTTCGACCGCTATTTCCAGATCGCGCCCTGCTTCCGCGACGAGGACGCCCGTGCCGACCGTAGCCCCGGCGAGTTCTACCAGCTCGACTTCGAGATGAGCTTCGTCACGCAGGACGACGTGTTCGCGGCGATCGAACCCGTGCTCCACGGCGTATTCGAGGAATTTGCGGGCGGCCGCAGCGTCACGCCCTATCCGTTCCCGCGGATTCCGTACCGCGAGTCGATGCTGAAATACGGCAACGACAAGCCCGACCTCAGGAACCCGATTGTCATCCAGGACGTGACCGAGCATTTCGTCGGATCGGGCTTCGGCATCTTCGCCAACATCGTTGCCGGCGGCGGCGTGATCCGTGCGATCCCCGCGCCCAAGGCCGGTGAGAAGAGCCGCAAATTCTTCGACGACATGAACGACTGGTCGCGCTCTGAAGGTTTCTCGGGCCTTGGCTATATCAACATCAAGGGCGGTGAGGCCGGCGGCCCGATCGCCAAGAACCATGGTCCCGAGGCCACCGCCAAGCTGATCGAAGCGCTCGGCCTCGGCTCCGATGACGGGGTGTTCTTCGCAGCGGGCAAGGAAGCCGACGCCGCCAGGCTCGCGGGCCTCGCGCGCACGCGCGTCGGCGAACAGCTCGAGCTCATCGACGCCAACCGCTTTGATTTCTGCTGGATCGTCGATTTCCCGATGTTCGAGTTCAACGACGAGCAGAAGAAGATCGATTTCAGCCACAACCCCTTCTCGATGCCGCAGGGCGAGCTCGCGGCGCTCGAGGGCAAGGATCCGCTCGATATCCTCGCCTATCAGTACGACATCGTCTGCAACGGCGTGGAGCTGTCATCGGGCGCGATCCGGAACCACAAGCCCGAGATCATGTACAAGGCGTTCGAGATCGCGGGCTATTCGAAAGACGAGGTCGACACCAATTTCGCGGGCATGATCAACGCGTTCAAGTTTGGCGCACCGCCGCACGGCGGCTCGGCGCCGGGCATTGACCGCATCGTCATGCTGCTGGCCGACGAGCCCAATATCCGCGAGGTCATCGTCTTCCCGATGAACCAGAAGGCCGAGGACCTGATGATGGGCGCGCCGAGCGAGGTCAGCCTCAAGCAGCTCCGCGAGCTCCACATCCGCCTCGTCGAGCCGCAGCAGAAGAGCTGAGGAACTGTCCCGAAAACGCACATTCGTCATGCTGAACTTGTTTCAGCATCCAGGAACACCGTATCCAGCCATCTTGACGCGATCGTGTTCATGGACCCTGAAACAAGTTCAGGGTGACGAAGGAGCCTGACGATGCCCATCGACCTTTCGGATTATGAAAAAGGCGAAAAGTTCGACGGCGACTATGACGAGGCGCTGAAAGCAGCGGAGGAAAGGCTCTCGCAGATCCAGGCCGCCTATATCTGTCGCGCCGCGCGCGCCATCCTCGTCTTTGAAGGATGGGACGCGGCGGGGAAGGGGGGCGCGATCAGCCGCCTGACAGCCGAACTCGATCCGCGCTATTTCGAGGTCTGGCCGATCTGCGCGCCGACCGCCGAGGAAAAGGAACGCCACTTCCTCTGGCGCTTCTGGCAGAGGCTGCCTGGCGCTTCGGATATCAGCATCTTCGATCGCAGCTGGTACGGCCGCGTGCTCGTCGAGCGCGTCGAGGGCTTCGCGACCGAGGCCGAATGGCGGCGCGGCTATGACGAGATCAACGAGTTCGAGGCACAGCAGAAGGACTGCGGCACGACGATCGTCAAATGCTTCCTTCACATCACGCAGGAAGAGCAGGACAGGCGCATCCGCGCGCGACTCGACCATCCGTGGAAGCGCTGGAAAACAGGGCTGGAGGATTTCCGTAACCGTGCGCGCCGCGCCGATTATCTCGACGCGATGCACGAGATGTTCGAGCGCACCGACACGCGCTGGGCGCCATGGACGGTGTTCGACGCCAACAACAAGAAGGCCGCGCGCATCGCGATCCTCAACCATGTCGCGGACAAGCTCGCGGCCAATGTGAGCATGGAGCCGCCGCTGCTCGATCCCGAGGTGCTCAAGGTCGCGGCGAAGCAGATCGGCTATCGCGCTCACTGATCGAATCAATCGATCAAAAGGCAGCGAATAATCTATTGGATGATATGCTGCGTTCGCGTTATCTGCTGCGGCGTCGGGCGGTTCTGCCCGGCATAACACAAGAAAAAAAGTTTTCTGGAGAGTGATTTGGACCCAAGTGGCCCCGATCACGCTCCATGTTGCGATGCAGCCAGTTTTTGAACAAGGAGATATCCACATGGCGCTTACCGTTGGTGACAAGTTCCCGGCCCTGACCGTTCCCGTCCAGCAGGGCACCTCGGCGCTGCCCGCGGGCGAAACGCTCGACCTCGGCAAGACCGACGGCAAGTGGAAGGTCGTGTTCTACTGGCCCAAGGACTTCACCTTCATCTGCCCGACCGAGATCATCGGCTATGGCGAGCTGGTCAAGGACCTCGCTGACCGCGACGCCGTGCTGATCGGCGCGTCGACCGACACCGATTTCGTCCACTTCGCGTGGCGCAAGTCGGACGAGCGCCTGGCCAACTGCGATTTCCCCTGGATCGCGGACAACAAGAAGGAACTGGCTGAAGCGCTCGGCATCGTGGCGAAAGAAGAAGGCGTTGCCTATCGCGCCACCTTCATCGTCGACCCGCACAACGTCATCCAGCACGTGACGGTGAACGGCCTCAACCAGGGCCGCAACCCCGCCGAGGCGATCCGCGTGCTCGACGCGCTGCAGACCGACGAGCTTTGCCCCTGCAACTGGCAGGCGGGCGAAGAGGTCCTGAAGCCGGCCGCCTGATCACGGCTCCGACCTGATCGAAAGGGGCGCGGGGTTCACACGATTCCGCGCCCTTGTTTTATCCACCACCCCACTGTCATTCCCGCGAAAGCGGGAATCCATGAACTCGGACTTTTCCGGACGGAACTGTGTCCCTGGATTCCTGCTTTCGCGGGAATGACAGATGGAAAATCTGGAGAATTACTCATGTCGCTCAAGGAATTCGCGGAAACGCTTCCCGATTTCGCCAAGGATATCCGCCTCAATGTCGGTTCGCTGCTCAATGACGCGGCGCTCGGCGACCAGCGCAAATACGGCCTGTTGCTCGCCACCGCGCACGGCACGGGCTACAAGCCGCTCGTCGACGCCGCAGAAGCCGAGGTCGAGGGCAAGCTTTCGCCCGAGGCCGCCAATGCCGCGCGGGCTGCCGCCGCGATCATGGCGATGAACAATGTCTATTATCGCTTCGTCCACCTCGCCTCGAACAAGGAATATGCGACGCTGCCCGCAAAGCTGCGCATGAACGTGATCGGGAATCCCGGCATCGAAAAGGACGACTTCGAGCTCTTCAGCCTCGCCGTGTCGGCGCAGAATGGCTGCGGGATGTGCATCGACAGCCACGAAAAGGTGCTGCAGCAGCACGGCGTCAACAGCGAGACGATCCAGACCGCCGCGCGCATCGGCGCGGTCATGACCGCGGTGGCCACGATCCATTCGGCTGTCGCGTAATTTCAGCCTCTTTCCTTGTCATTCCCGCTTTCGCGGGGATGACAGGTAAGGGCGGGGATGACCCTCAGGATGCAGGGTAACTGATCGTCAGTATCTCGTACTCGCGCGGCCCCGCGGGGAGCTCGACCCGCCGGACATCACCCACACCAGCACCGCGCAGCGCGCGCGCGATCGGCGCGTTCCAGCCGACCAGACCCTTGCCCGCATCGGCCTCGTCATCGCCGACCAGCGTCAGCGTGCGTTCGCGATCGTCCTCGTCAACGATCGTCACCGTCGCACCGAAGAAGATCCGCGCGCGATCTTCCTGCCGCGCAGGATCGACGACCTTGGCCGCCTTCATCTTCTTCGACAGCCGGTTGAGCGTGCGGTCGATCTCGCGCAGGCGCTTGCGGCCGTAAATATAGTCACCATTCTCCGAGCGATCGCCATTGCCCGCCGCCCAGCTGATCGTCTCGACCAGCTTCGGACGCTCGACCGCGAACAGCGCGTCATATTCGGCGCGCAGTCGCGCAAAGCCCTGCGGGGTGATGTAGTTGGGACGGTCGTTCATGAAAGCCTCATACCGTCATGCTGAACTTGTTTCAGCATCCATGAACACTGCCCCTCGAGAATAATCTCCGCTGCCCGTGTTCATGGACCCTGAATCAGGTTCAGGGTGACGTTCGAGCGCGGCTCACCCCGGCGTCCGCTTGCCGAGATACCAGGAGAGCGGCGTCCGTGCCCCGCGCGAGCGCGCCCTGTCGGGGTGCATCGCGTCATAGACCACCGCGTTTTCGAGCACGCGCTGCACATAGTTGCGCGTCTCGAACAGCGGGATCGCCTCGATCCAGTCGAGGATATCGACGCTGCCCGTGCGCGGGTCGCCATTGGCGGCGAGCCATTTGTTCACATTGCCGGGCCCGGCATTATAGGCGGCCACCGCGAGCGGGTAGCTGCCGCCATAATAGCTCAGCATCCGCCCGAAATAGGTCGATCCCAGCCGGATATTGTAGCTCGGGTCCGTGGTCAGAGCGCCGACGTCATAGCTCATGCCGAGCTTGCCCGCGGTCTCGCGCGCGGTGCCGGGCATCAGCTGCATCAGTCCGCGGGCGCCGGCATGGCTCACCGCCTCGCGGTCGAACTGGCTTTCCTGCCGCGTGATCGCGTGGATCATCGTGAACTGCGTCTCGTGCCCCGACGGCACGCTCACCATCGGAAATCCGGCGCGCACATAGTCATTGTGCCCGTTGAGGCCCGCACTGCGCCCGATCATCACCGCGAGGTCGGGCCGGCGGATCTGTGCTGCCAGCTCGGTTGCGAAACGGTGGTCGAGGTCGCTCTTGGCGTCGGTGGATATCGTCCGCAGGAACAGCGTCTGGTCGCGCCAGTCGTCGATCTCGCCGAGCAGCCTCGCGGCCTTCACGATGCTGCGGTTGAAAAAGGCGTCGCGCTCCGCCGCCGAAGGGGCGATCGTCGCCGCCGGGATCGGCGCGGGGATCGGCCGCCCGAGCCGCTCGAGCGCGAGCTGGCCGTAGAACTGGTCGGGAAAGCCCGAAGCCTGACCGAAATAGCCATTCGCCTCGGCGCTGCGGCCTGCCGCAAGCGCCGCGCGGCCCGCCCAGTAATAGCCCTTGGATTGCGTCTGCGGCGATCGCGCGGCGGTCGCATAGCGACGGAACATGCCGATCGCGTCGGCAGGGCGGCCCACCCGCTGCAGCGCGGTCGTGCCCGCGAGCCACACGAGGCTGGTATAGTCGTCGCGCTCGCCGATCGGGCGGTCGCGGACATCGGTGCCCGGCGGATAGGCGTCGTCGACGCGCGATGCGATGGCGTATGCAAGCTGATACTGTCGGTCATTGGCCGCGCCGCGTGCGTTGGTCAGCAGCGTCTCGTACCACTCCTCGGCGTCAAGCGGCGGCCTGGTGAGGGTGCGCGGACTCGAAAGCAGCGCGCGCGCCGAGGCCACCTGGCTGGTGTTGCGCAGCCAGACCGCGCGATCGACGATATAGCCGGGATCGTTGCGATACTGCGAATCGATCGCGCTCGCCTTGACCGCCGCGTCGGGCGCGCGCGTCTGCATCGCGATCCGCGCATCGAAGAATTGGCGCTTGCCCGCGGAAACAAAGCTCAGCTGGCGGACCGCGCTGCTTGTTGCGCCATCCCAGAGCAGCTTTTCCATGCGCTGATCATGATCGGCCTGGGTCAGCGCCGACGAGAACATGCCGAGGATGCGCGCCTCGTCCTCGGGCGGCAGCGCGCCGCCCAGCCACGCCCGGCGCGCCGCCGCGCGGGCGTCCTCCTGGCGCCCCAATGCCGCGAGCGCCACGGCATTGCGTGCATCGCCCGTCGTCGTCAGCGCGGGCTGGCGCGCGAAATAGGCGACGACCTGCTGCGGAGAATCGCGCATCGGGTCGATCCGGCCCTCGGCGGTCTTGCGCATCGCGCTTTCGCCCGGCCAGCCCGGATTGGCCATCAGGAAGCTGGCATAGGAGGAAAAGGGATAGCTGTCGCTCTGGCGCAGCCGGTTCCATTGCACCACCGCTTCGCCGACCGGATCGCTGCGCGACGGCGGCTGCAACGCGACTGCGCTGCCGTTGATCTGCGCGCGATACCAGCTGCGCTGCTCGGCCGTCAGATTCTGCGCGATTGCGGCGGTGGAAGAAAAGAGCAGCCCCGCTGCGATCAATCGTACAACCATGCTGGACATTCTGGCGGTGCGGTCCTTATCAGGCGCTGAATATGGGAACATTCGTGACATAGCCGTATCTATGACGCGGAATGCCATCGAAATGAAGGAGCAAAGGCATGTTTTCCGGGTCGATACCGGCTCTGGCGACGCCGTTTCGCGACGGTACGTTTGACGAAGCGACGTTCAGGCACTTCATCGACTGGCAGATTTCCGAAGGTTCCAAAGGACTCGTTCCCTGCGGCACGACGGGCGAATCCGCGACCATGACGATCGCGGAGCATAACCGCGTCGTTGCGGTGTGCATCGAACATGCCGATGGCAGGGTGCCGGTGATCGCGGGCTGCGGCTCGAACGACACAATGACCGCGCTTGAGCACATGAAATCGGCGCAGGCGGCGGGTGCGACCGCCGCGCTCGTTGTCGCGCCCTATTACAACCGCCCCAATCGCGAGGGTCTTTACGCGCATTTCGCGTATCTCGCCGAGCGCTGCGACCTTCCGATCATCCTCTACAACGTACCCTCGCGCACCATCACCGACATCGACGTCGAGACGATGGGGCGGCTCGCGGAAATTCCCAGCATCATCGGGGTCAAGGACGCCTGCGGCAATGTCGCGCGCGTGACTGCACAGCGGCTCGCCTGCGGCAGCGATTTCGTGCAGCTGTCGGGTAATGACGACATGGCCTTCGGTTTCATGGCGATGGGCGGGGCGGGATGCATCTCGGTCACCGCCAATGTCGCGCCCCGGCTCTGCGCCGAATTTCAGGCAGCGTGCACCGCGCGCGACTGGGATATCGCGATGGAACTCCAGGACCGGCTTTTCCCCCTCCATGCCGCTTTGTTCAGCGATGCTTCACCGGGGCCAGTGAAATACGCGATCAACCGCCTACATAGGGATTTCGCGGCTGATGTCCGCCTGCCCATGACGCCGCCCTCCGCGGCGAGTCGCGCGGCGGTGGACAAGGCCATGGAGCAACTTGGACTGATCTGATGGCCCGCCCGCGTCCCGCCAGTTTCGAGAAAGTGAAGGTCGTCGCCGAGAACCGGCGCGCGCGCCACGAATATTTTCTCCACGAGTTCTTCGAGGCGGGGATCGCCTTGACCGGCACCGAGGTGAAGTCGCTGCGCTTCGGCGAGGGCTCGATCGCGGAAAGCTATGCCGAGGTGAAGGACAACGAGGTATGGCTGGTCAACGCCAACATCCCAGAGTTCAGCCACGGCAACCGCTTCAACCACGAGCCCAAGCGCCCGCGCAAATTGCTGCTCCACGAACGCGAGATCAACAAGCTGCGCGTCGGCGTCCAGCGCGAGGGGATGACGCTCATCCCGCTCTCGATCTTCTTCAACGGCCGCGGCCGCGCCAAGGTCGAGCTTGCGCTCGCCAAGGGCAAGAAAATGCACGACAAGCGCGAGAGCGAGAAGCAGCGCGACTGGAAGCGCGAACAGGGACGGTTGCTGAGGCAGAATGGCTAGGAGCAAGACCGCGCTGTCCGACTGGATCGGGCGCAACATGCCGCATCGCGACGAGATCCTCCAGAGCCGCTGGCTGCGCCCCTTCGCGCATCGCATCGCGCATTCAGAGCTTTGGCGCTTCACGCGGCGCTCGGTGCCGCGCGGGGTCGCACTCGGCCTGATCGTCGGGATCTTCCTGCTGATTCCCGGCGTCCAGATCATCGGTGTCGCACTGCTCGCGCTGCCCGTTCGCGCCAATATCCCCATCGGCGTTGCGATGACCTTCCTCAGCAACCCCGCGACGACGCCGTTGCTTCTCGGCAGCTCGATCATCGTCGGCAATCGCATGTTCGGACTGCACGCCGATGTCAGCACGCTGAAGCATCTCTGGGCCGAGGGGGCGGGGATCAGCGAATGGATCGCCTGGTTCCTCTCGGATGCCGCACCCGCACTGTTGTGCGGCCTTTTCCTGATCTCGGTGATCGCGGCCGCGATCGGCTATGTTCTCGCGGTCTTCTTCTGGCGACTGTGGATCGGCGCCAAGTGGCGGCGGCGCGGCCACAAGCCGATCGAGCTGTCGACCAACGGGTGACAGCTTTCGACGGGCGGCAATTTGCTTCTGGCGCCCTCGCGGCTAGACATTCTGGTTTCAGTTGCAACAAGGGGAATCATCCATGAAGTCCGCGCTTTTCCTGCTGCTGGCATCGACCACGCTCGCGGGCGCCACGGTCGCGCTCGCCGAAACCGCCGACAATGCGTCGACGACCGCTGTTACCGCGGCAAAGCCCGAGCTGGGCAGCTTCGGCTTCGACGAGAAGGGCATGGATCGCGCCGCCAAGCCCGGCGATGATTTCTACGAATATGCCAATGGCGCATGGGGCAAGGCGACGCCGATCCCCGCCGACCGATCGAACTATGGCATGTTCACGCGCCTCGACGACCTGTCGCGCGAGCGCACGCGCGAGATCCTCGATGCGGTCAAGGCCGACCCGAACAGCAAGATCGGCAACGCCTATACGAGCTTCCTCGACGAAGCCGCGGTCGAAGCCAAGGGTCTTGCCCCGATCAAGCCCTGGCTGGACCAGATCAAGGCGGTGAAGACCAAGGCTGGCTATGCCACGCTCGTCGGCCAGGCCGATCGCAACGGCGTCAGCGGCCCTATCGGCGGCTTTATCGGGCAGGACGACAAGAGCCCCGAAAATTACGCGCTCACCATGTTCCAGTCGGGCCTCGGCATGCCCGACCGCGACTATTATCTGAGCACCGACAAGAAGCTCGCCGACACGCGCGCGGCCTATCTGGCGCATATCGAAAAGGTGCTGACGCTGGCGGGCGAGCCCGATGCCGCGGGGCGCGCCAGGGCGCTGCTCGCCTTCGAAACCGAGATCGCCAAGGTCCACTGGACCAAGATCGACAGCCGCGACGCGACCAAGACCTATAACAAGATGACGGTCGCGGCGCTCGCCAAGGATGCGCCGGGCTTCGACTTCCCCGCCTATTTCAAGGCGACGGGCATCAATATCGACTCGCTTGTCGTCGCGCAGCCGAGCGCGGTGAAGGGCATCGCCGGGCTCGTCGGCAGCGCCGATCTCGCGGTGCTCAAGGATGCGATGATCGTCCGCTCGCTCGACGGCTATGCGAACTACCTGCCCAAGGCGTTCAGCGACGAGGCCTTCGCCTTCTACGGCACGACGCTTTCGGGCACGCCGCAGATCGAGCCGCGCTGGAAGCGCGGCGTGAGCTTCGTCACCGACAATCTCGGCGACGAGGTCAGCAAGCTCTACGTCCAGCGCTATTTCCCGCCCGAGACCAAGGCCGCGGCCGACGCGCTGGTCAAGAACGTCATCGCGGCGATGGACAAGCGCATCCAGGGTCTCGTCTGGATGGCGCCCGAGACCAAGGTCAAGGCGCGCGCCAAGCTCGCCGCCTTCACCCCCAAGATCGGCTATCCCGACAAGTGGCGCGATTTCGCGGGGCTCGAGATCAAGCGCGACGACCTGTTCGGCAACGCGGTCCGTTCGGCCAATTTCCAGCACGCGTACAGCATCGGCAAGCTCGGCAAGCCGATCTATCGCTGGGAATGGGGCATGACGCCGATGGAGGTGAATGCCTATGCCAATTTCTCGATGAACGAGATCGTCTTCCCCGCCGCGATCCTTCAGCCGCCCTTCTTCGATCCGCACGCCGACCCGGCGGTGAACTATGGCGGCATCGGCGCGGTGATCGGGCACGAGATCAGCCATCATTTCGACGATCAGGGCAGCAAGTACGATGCCACCGGCACGCTCACCGACTGGTGGACCGAGGAGGACGTCACGAAGTTCAACGCGCTCACCGCGGAGCTGGTGGCGCAGTATGATGCCTATGCGCCGCTGCCCGGCGAACATGTGAAGGGCCAGCTCACCCTGGGCGAGAACATCGCTGACCTTGCCGGCCTCACCGTGGCGTACGAGGCCTACAAGACCTCGCTCGGCGGCAAGCCCGCGCCCGTGATCGACGGCTTCACCGGCGACCAGCGCTTCTATCTGGGCTGGGCGCAGGTCTGGCGCCGCAACTATCGCGAGGCAAACCTGCGCCAGCGGCTGCTGACCGATCCGCACTCGCCCTCGGCGCAGCGCACCTGGGTCGTCCGCAACCTCGATCCCTGGTACGGCGCGTACAAGCCCGACGCCGCGGCGAAGCTCTATCTCTCGCAGGACAAGCGTGTCCGCATCTGGTAGCGCTTGACGGCAATCGGAGCGGCGGCGAAGAGGGCAGTTGCCCATGAACGCAACGCCGCTCCAAGCCCTCATCGAAGACGCCGCGCCGCGCCCTACGCCGCTGGCGCCGCGCGCGGGGGATCGCTGGCTTCTGCTGATCGTCGGCGCTGCGGCGTTGCTCTCTGCGTTGCTGATCCTGTGGGCCAGCCACAATCTCGCCATGGCTGCCGGGTTTGCGGCGACGATCGTGCTCGCCGCGACGCTGATGCTCGTTTTCCGGCGGCTTTATCCGCCCTATCAGCCCGCCGAAGGCACGATCGATTGGTCGCTGACGCGCGAGGCCGCGGACAATGACGGTACCGCGATCGCGATCACCGATCGCGCGGGCCGGCTGGCATGCGCCAATGACCTGTTCGGGGCATGGTTCCAGGGTTTCGCCACGCCGCCCGGCCTTCCGCTCAGCCCGTCGGGTGTGGCACAGCTGACCGCCGCAGGGCGCGACGCCTGGCGCGACGGGCAGGCCGATGTCGACCTGATCGAATACAATGGCGCGCGCTTTTCCGTGCGTGTCCTGCGCTCGGGGCAGGCCGAGGACCATCTGCTGTGGCGCTTTCGTCGCCATCGTACCGTCGACCTGCGCACCGAGGCACGGCGGCTGATCGAGGGCGAGGGGGGCGACCGGCTCGGCGAGGCGGGGATCATGGTAGCGCTGGTCGGGGGCGAGGGGCGAATCCGCGCCACCAACCGCGCCTTTGTCGCGCGCGCCGCGGGCCGCGCCGATGCGCCGATCGAAGGCCGCGACTTCGTGACCTTGCTGGTCTCGGATCGTGAGGGCGTGATCCGCTTCGCCGAAGAGGGGGCCAAGGGCACCGCGCTGCGCCTGCTTCAGATGCCGCTCGAGGCGGGGGCGATCGACAGCCCCACCTTGCTCTTCCTCATCGACGACGAATATGCGGTGTCGGGCCGGATCGGCGGCCCCGGCGGCACGGGAAGTCATCTCCAGACCTTGCTCTCGATGCTCCCGCTCGGGCTCGCGCTCACCGATCGCGACGGTCGCTTCCTTTTCCTCAACGATGCCTTTGCGCGTGCGGCTGCGATCGAGGACGGTACCATGCCCGTCTATCCAGGCGACCTCGTGGTGCGCGAGGACAAGGCCGCGGTGGCCGATACCGTCCGTCGTTTCGGAGCGGGGCAACAGGCGCTGTCGGGGGATATCGCGGTACGCCTGAGGAACAATCCCGAGGAGCCCGTGGCGCTGACCATCGCGGGCGCGCGCGGGCTGGGCGAGGCCGCGGTGCTGCTCTCGCTCAAGGACACCAGCGAGGAATCGAAGCTCAAGCGCCAGGCGGAACAAGCGACCAAGATGCAGGCGGTGGGCCAGCTCGCGGGCGGCGTAGCACACGACTTCAACAACATCCTCACAGCGATCATCGGGCACTGCGACCTGATGCTGATGCGTCATGCGCCCGGCGACAGCGACTATGACGATATCCAGCAGATCAGGAACAACTCCAACCGCGCCGCCAGCCTGACCCGCCAGCTGCTGGCCTTTTCGCGCCAGCAGACGCTGCGCCCGCAAGTGCTCCAGCTGCCCGATGTCATCTCCGAGGTTTCCAACCTGCTCAAGCGGCTTTTGGGCGAGACCGTGATTCTCAATGTGAGCCATGGCCGCAATCTCGGCGCGGTGCGCGCCGACCCGGGCCAGCTCGAACAGGTGATCGTCAACCTCGTCGTCAATGCGCGCGACGCGATGCCCAAGGGCGGCAGCGTGACGATCCAGACCTATGCGGTGCCCGCGCGCGAGGTCCGCCAGATGGGCAGCGAGATCCTGCCGATCGTCGACTATACCGCGCTCAAGATCAGCGACACGGGCACGGGCATTGCGCAAGACCTGCTCCCCAAGATCTTCGAACCCTTCTTCACCACCAAGGAAGTCGGCAAGGGCACCGGGCTCGGCCTGTCGACCGTCTACGGTATCGTCAAGCAATCGGGCGGCTTCATCTTCGCCGATTCGCGCTTGGGGGAAGGGACGAGCTTCATCATTTACCTGCCCGTCCACCATGCCGAGGAAAAGGTGGAGACGGGCACCGCGCCAAAGGTCAAGCAGGGTGAGCTGTGGGGCAGCGGCACGATCCTGCTCGTCGAGGACGAGGATATGGTTCGCGCGGTCGCCGAACGCGCGCTGACGCGCCACGGCTATACCGTGCTCACCGCCACCAATGGCGAGGAGGCGCTCGAGATGCTCGGCAACGGCGTGGAGATCGACCTGCTGATCTCCGACGTCGTCATGCCGACGATGGACGGGCCGACCATGGTGCGTCAGGCGCGCAAGACGTGGCCCGATCTCAAGATCCTGTTCATGTCGGGCTATGCCGAGGAGCAACTGCGCAAATCGATCGACCTCGATCGCGTCGCGTTCCTGCCCAAGCCCTTCTCGGTGCATCAGCTTGCCGAGGCGACGCGCGCGGCGATCGGGACCAAATAGCGCGCACTCAAGGCAAAACGCATTCGCGGTCAAATAATTCGCTTTGCCCGAACGTTGCCGCTGCTATTGAGGCCGGCATGACCACGCCCATGCGTATCCTGATCGTCGAGGACGAGCCACTCATCGCGATGATGCTGGAAGATTTTATCGAAGCGCTGGGGCATCAGCGCGCGGGCACCGCGGATTCGGTCGCGACCGCTTTGCCGCTCGTCAACCAGGGCAGCTTCGATGCGGTCATCCTCGATGTGAACCTGCGCGGGGGCGAACTGTGCTGGCCGCTGGCCGACAAGCTCGCCGAGAACGGCAAGCCTTATCTGCTGGCGAGCGGGGGGCAGACCGAGGCGATGCCGGGTGCGCATGCCGAAGCGCCTGTGCTGGCCAAGCCTTTCACCATGGACGGCGTCCGCGCCGCGCTCGACCGTCTGGCCGCATAATTCCAGACACCACTCTCGATGTCATTCCCGCGGAAGCGGGAATCCAAACGGTTTTCGTGAAGCACGAGGCGGATTGAAGCATCGCGTGGATTTCCGCTTCCGCGGGAATGACAGGAAGGAAATGGGGCAGAATCCTCCTTTTCGTTCCACTCTTGTTCTCGTGGAACAAATGCTGTACGAACTGCTCCTGCGTTGAACCGAACGGGTGTTCGATCTACGAGAGGAAGCGGCCATGTCGGCACAATTGAAGCTCATCGATTCCGATAAGAAGACGGGGAATATGGACAGGCAAAAGGCTCTCGAAGCGGCACTCGCGCAGATCGATCGCGCGTTCGGCAAAGGCTCGGCGATGAAGCTGGGCTCGCGCGAGGCGATGGAAATCGAGGCGATCTCGACGGGCTCGCTCGGGCTCGACATCGCGCTGGGCATCGGTGGCTTGCCGCGCGGCCGCGTGGTCGAAGTTTACGGACCGGAAAGCTCGGGCAAGACGACGCTTGCGCTCCATGTCATTGCAGAGGCCCAGAAAATGGGCGGCACCGCGGCTTTCGTCGATGCCGAGCATGCGCTCGATCCGGTTTACGCCAAGAAGCTCGGGGTCGATATCGACGAACTGATCGTGTCGCAGCCCGATACGGGGGAACAGGCGCTCGAAATCGTCGATACGCTCGTCCGCTCCAACGCGATCGACGTTCTCGTCGTCGATTCGGTTGCGGCACTGGTGCCGCGCGCCGAGATCGAGGGCGAGATGGGCGACAGCCATGTCGGCCTGCAGGCGCGCCTGATGTCGCAGTCGCTGCGCAAGCTGACCGGCTCGATCAGCCGTTCGCGCTGCATCGTCATCTTCATCAACCAGCTCCGCATGAAGATCGGCGTGATGTACGGCAATCCCGAGACGACGACGGGTGGCAACGCGCTCAAATTCTACGCCTCGGTCCGTCTCGACATTCGCCGCACCGGCCAGATCAAGGACCGCGACGAAATCACGGGCAACACGACGCGCGTGAAGGTCGTCAAGAACAAGGTCGCGCCGCCCTTCAAGCAGGTCGAGTTCGACATCATGTATGGCGCCGGCATTTCCAAGATCGGCGAGATTCTCGATCTCGGCGTGAAGGCCGGACTCGTCGAGAAATCGGGCGCGTGGTTCTCCTATGATTCGATCCGGATCGGCCAGGGCCGGGAGAACGCCAAGACCTATCTCAAGGAAAATCCCGAGGTCGCAGACCGCCTCGAAAAGGCGATCCGCGCGCGCACCGACGCGGTCGCCGAGGAAATGATGGCCGGACCCGATGCGGAGGATGACGGCGAACTCTGATCGTACTTCCCGGAAAAGTGGGTACCGGTTTTCCCGCCAGGAAGTACGCATAGGCGCCGCGCCTACGCATCAAGCACCCAAGGGGCCCGTCGCGCGTCGGCGGGCCCTTTCCGTTTGAGCTGGCGTGATTTTCTTTCACGATTCAAGGGAAAGGTGCGAACATGAGCACGGACATCGATGGAGAGCGCCTGTGACGATTATCGTGCACCACCTCGAAAATTCCCGCTCGCAACGCGTGCTCTGGATGCTCGAGGAGGTCGAGTTGCCTTATGAGATCCGCCACTACAAGCGTGACCCCAAGACGATGCTCGCGCCGCCCGAACTCAAGAAGGTCCATCCGCTCGGCAAGTCGCCCGCGATCGAGGATGGCGATCGCATCGTCGTCGAAACGGGCGCGATCGTCGAGTATCTGGTCGAGCGCGCCGACGGCAAACTGGGGCCGCCGCCACATCGCGACGATATCCTGCGCTATCGCCACTTCATCCATTATGCCGAGGGGTCGCTGATGCCCCCGCTGCTCGTCATGCTCGTCATCAACCGCATGGGTATCCTCGGCAAGCCAGCGCGCCCGCGCATCCAGGCAATGATCGACACGCATCTCGACTGGCTCGAATCCGAACTCGCGACGCGCGAATGGTTCGCGGGCAACGCGTTCACGGCGGCGGACGTCATGATGAGCTTTCCGCTGGAGGCCGCGCGTCAGCGTGCGGGGCTGTCGAAGCAGCGCCCCCATCTGAATGGCTGGATCGAGCGCATCCATGCGCGCCCCGCCTACAAGGCGGCGCTCAAAAAGGGCGGACCCTACGCCTTCGCCTGACCCGATGCGGCGGCGGGCACGGGAACAGCATCGCAATCAGGGGGTTAGAACCGTTGGGGAGGAGTAACGATGTCCCTCCAGCTGAAGATGCTCATCGGCTTTCTGGTCGGCCTCGTTGCGGGGCTGGTCGTCCATATGACCGCGCCCGATGCGCCCTGGCTCGAGGTCGTCACGACCTATGTGACGCAACCCATCGGCCAGATCTTCCTCCGGCTGCTGTTCATGCTCGTCATCCCGCTCATCTTTTCGGCGCTGGTGATGGGGATTGCCGAGATGGGCGACATCACCGCGCTCAAGCGAATCGGCGTCAAGACGCTCGTGATCACCATATTCGTCTCGACGGTCGCGGTCCTGCTCGCGCTGACGGTCGTCAACCTGCTCAGGCCCGGCGCGGGTGTCGATCCTGCGCTGGCGCAGATGCTGCTGGTGGATGCGCGCGACGGCGCCCAGGCGATCGTCGCGGGGGGCAGGGAGGCGCCGACCGGGATCGACGCGGTGCTCAACATCATCCCCAGCAACGTCGTCACCGCGATGTCGCAGAACGACATCCTCGCGGTGATGTTCTTCGCGCTGATGTTCGGCGTCGGGCTGCTCCTCGTCCGGACCCCCGCTGCGGAACAGCTCCGGCGCGTGATCGAGGGCATGTTCGACGTCACGATGCGGCTGATCGGCCTCGTCATCCGGCTCGCGCCCTATGCGGTCGCCTGCTTCATGTTCAACCTCGCCGCGATCTTCGGCTGGGATCTGCTCGAGCGCCTTGGCGCCTATGTCGGCGTCGTGCTGCTCGCGCTCGGGCTCCAGATGTTCGTCGTTTATCCGCTGATGCTGCGCATCGTCGGGGGCATGTCTCCGCTCTTCTTCTTCCGCGGTGTCCAGGAGGCGATGGTGATGGCCTTTTCGACCGCCTCGTCCAACGCCACGCTGCCCACCGCGCTGCGCGTCGCCGAGACCAATCTCGGCTTGCCGCCGCGCGTGTCGCGCTTCGTGCTCACGATCGGCGCCACTGCCAACCAGAATGGCACCGCGATGTTCGAAGGCATCACCGTGCTCTTCCTCGCGCAGTTCTTCGGCGTAGAACTGACGCTCGCGCAACAGGCCACGGTGCTGTTCATCTGCATCCTCGGCGGCATCGGCACGGCAGGCGTGCCCGCGGGCTCGCTGCCCGTGATCGCGCTGATCCTCGGCATGGTCGGCGTGCCCCCCGAAGGCATCGGCCTCGTACTCGGCGTCGACCGTTTTCTCGACATGTGCCGCACCACGCTCAACGTGACGGGTGACCTCGCCATCGCCGCGGTCGTCTCGCGCGGCGAGGCGACCGAACGGCAACTGGCCTGATCAGGCGCGGAACGAGTCGGGCACCGCGTCGTCGGGCGTTTCGGGCGCATGCAGGATGCTGTGCGACGACGGCGCGTGCGGCGGCTCGATCTCGGCGGGCTCGAGCGGGTCGAGCTTGCCTTCCCATTTCGCCACCACCACGCTCGCCACCGCATTGCCGACGACATTGGTCGCCGAACGCCCCATGTCGAGGAAATGGTCGACCGCGAGGATCAGCAGCAACCCGGCCTCGGGAATGTCGAACAGCGCGAGCGTTGCCGAAATCACGACGAGGCTGGCGCGCGGCACGCCCGCCACGCCCTTGGACGTGATCATCAGCACCAGGAGCATCGTGATCTCCTGGCCCAGCGTCAGGTCGATGCCATAGGCCTGCGCGATGAAGATCGTCGCAAAGGTCATGTAGATCATCGAACCGTCGAGGTTGAACGAATAGCCCAGCGGCAGCACAAAGCTCGCGATCTTGGGCGGCACGCCGAAACGGTCGAGCGCCTCGAGCGTGCGCGGATAGGCGGCCTCGGACGATGCGGTCGAAAAGGCGAGCAGGATCGGCTCGCGGATATAGCGCAGCAGCAATGTCGTCCGCTTGCCGACGATCAGGAACGCCGCGCTGATCAGCAGGATCCAGAGCACGATCATGCCGATGTAGAAGCTGCCCATGAAATAGGCGAGGTCGCCGAGGATCGCGGGGCCGCGTTCGGTGAGCGTGCCCGCGACCGCCGCGAACACCGCGAAGGGCGCGAATCGCATCACATAGTCGGTGATCTGGAGCATGACCTGCACCAGCGCCTCTATGCCCCTCACGAGCGGCTTGCCCTTTTCGCCGACCGCGGTGATCGCGACGCCGACGAACAGCGAGAACACCACGATCTGCAGGATCTCGTTCTTCCCCATCGCGTCGATCATCGAGGCGGGGAAGATATGGGCGATGAATTCCTTGAGGTTGAAGCCCGCGCGCTCGACGCCGCTCGTCGCATCGACCGGTGGCAGCGGGAAATCGAGCCCGACGCCGGGCTGCAGGAAGTTTACCAAGATCAGGCCGAGTGTCAGCGAGACGAGGCTCGCGCTCATGAACCAGAGCAGCGACTTCAGGCCGACGCGCCCGAGCGCCGATGTGTCGCCCATATGGACGATGCCGATGACGAGCGTGGAAAACACCAGCGGCGCGATGATCATCTTGATCAGACGCAGAAAAATGGTCGTCACGATCGAGAAATAGCCTGCGATCTCGCTAAGCCGCGCCGTCGCTTGGGGCGACCCGTCACCGATCGCGGCGTTGAGCCCCCAGCCGCACAGGATGCCGAGCACGAGCCCGGCCAGAATAAAGTAAGTCAGGCGTTTCGCCACAGGCGCATCCCCCCAATTTGGTTGGCGCCTAACAAGAGGATTGCCGCCGCCGGGTCAAGCGCGCGCTGGACCCGGCGGGACAAGTTGTTGCCGCGGTTCAGGCGGGAACCGTGACCCTGGCGTGCTGCACGACGTGCTCGGCGAGCTTGCCGCTCAGCTCGGCGAGATGGTCGAAACGCGCCTCGAAGCTTGCCAATCCCTGGCTCAGCGAGCGCAACTCGGCGTCGAGCCCGTGCAGTTCGGCTTCGGGCAGCAAGGCATCGACACGGTCCCAGCGCGACCAGCCTTCGCGCGGGTTGATGCCGAGCACCTGCCCGCGTCGGCTCGAGATTGCGGAGCTCGCCCTGGACGTCGCGCTTCCGGGCGTCAGGATGCTCACCTGCCAGATCGGTTCGAGCAGATAGGGCGCGCATTGCGGCAGCGCCTCCGACATCGCGATCCGCCCCGCGAGCCGGAAGGCAAGTTCGGAGCTGTCGACGCTGTGGAACGACCCGTCGACCAGCGTCACCGCGACATCGACGACAGGAAAGCCCAGCGGCCCGCGCTCCATAGCATCGCGTACGCCCAGTTCGACCGCGGGGATCCATTGCTTGGGAATCGCGCCGCCCGTGATCTTCTCGTCAAAGACGAAGCCCGCGCCGCGTTCGAGCGGCCGTACCTCGATGATCACATCGCCATATTGGCCGTGCCCACCCGACTGCTTCTTGTGCCGTCCGCGCTGTGTCGCGGGCTTGCGGATCGATTCGCGATACGGGACGCTTGGCCGGTGCGTATCGACATCGACGCCATAGCGCCGCTTGAGCTTGGCGATCGTCGCCTGGAGATGCTCGTCGTTCACCCCGCGCAACAGCATCTCGCGCGCCGCATCGTCATGCCCCCATTTGAGCGAGGGATCCTCTTCGGCCAGTTTGTGGAGTGCGGTCGAGAGACGGACATCGTCCTTGCGGTCGCGCGTCGAGATGGCGAGCGCGCTGTTCATCGCGGGGGGAACAAATGCCTTTGAGGCGGCCGCAACCTTGCGTCCGATGCCGAGCAGGTCGCCGCTGTGGACGGTGTCGACCTTGGCGATCGCGACGACGTCGCCGGGTTCGGCATTGGCGGTCTTGGCGGTGCTTGCGCCCTGGACAAAAAACAACCCGCCGATGCGGGTCGCTTCTCCGGCGGGATCCACGAGCTCGCCGCCCTCGCTGAGCGGCGCGCCCCAGACCCTGGCATAGGCGAGCCGGCCGACCGGGCTGCCGTGCGAGATCTTGAGGACATAGCTGCTTGGATCGGTGGCACCGATGCGCTCGGCAGCCGCCCCGGGTTCGGGCGCCTCGTGGCGCAGCATCTTGAGCAGGCGGTGGACGCCGAAACCATTGAGAGCCGATCCGAAGAGAACCGGGACCACCAGCCCTTCGCGCACCTCGCGCGCCAGATCCGCGCAGACCGCCTCGAGGCTCGGCGCCTCGTCGGAAATCAGCTGTTCGAGCAACGCATCGTCGTGGTCGGCGAGCTGTTCGAGCATGTGGAACCGGTCTTCGGCCTCGCGCCCCGCCAGCTCCGCGGGAATGTCGACACGCTCGGATTGCTTGCCCGGGCGGTAGTGATAGGCGCGTTCGAGCGCGAGATCGACGAAGCCCGTCACCTTCTCGCCCTCGCGGATCGGGATCTGGCGCGCGAGCAGCGCCGCCGCGCTCATCGGCTCTAATGCCATAAGAAGTTCGCGGATCGAGCCACGCGCCTGATCGATCTTGTTGACGAATATCGCATGCGGCACGCCCAGAGCCTCGAGGCGCCGCAGCACCGGCTCGGCCAGCGAGGCGCGCGCGGGATCGGGATCTATCACCACCAGCGCGAGATCGGCCGCGTTGAGCGCGGCCTCGCCATCAGCGGCAAAGCCGATCGAGCCGGGGGTGTCGATGACCGCAAAACGATCGCCCAGATATTCGAAACGCGCGAGGTTGATCTCTGTCGAGCCGCCGCGTGCGCGCGCCTCAGGGCTCGCATCGCCCGTGCTCGTGCCGGCTTCCACTGCGCCTTGTCGGCTGATCGCGCCGGCGGCGAACAGCAGCGCTTCCATGAGACTTGTCTTGCCGGCTCCCGCCGGGCCGACCAACGCGATCGCCCGGGCTCCTTTCTGGTTTGGCATGATGCTCTCCTTCAGGCCGCATCCGTCCTCGCCTGCGGATCATGGCAGGACGGGACGCGGCTCTCCCGTCCGGCGGGTGCTGAGGCGCAGCTGCACATTTCTTACCCTCAGCCGATGCACTTCGCCAGCACCCGAAAGGCTCGGTCCAACCGGATTATTCGGTACCGACCACCAATCACGGCCTTTTCACACCGCTTCGGCTCACCTAAGGCCTTGATCGATCCAGGCGGATTCTGCCTGGATCGTGAATCAAGGCCTCAGCATATGATGAGAGCCTGATTCACGGCATCAGCGGAAGCGTAAAGCGCTTCCACCTCAACCGATCAGGCTCTAAGTGGCAAGCATGACTTCGACCAACGACATCCGCCGCTCCTTCCTCGACTATTTCGAAGGGCAGGGCCATGCGCGCGTCGCGTCCGCGCCGCTGGTGCCGCACAACGATCCCACGCTCATGTTCGTGAATGCGGGCATGGTGCCCTTCAAGAACGTGTTCACGGGACTGGAGAAGCGCGACTATTCGACCGCGACATCGTCGCAGAAGTGCGTGCGCGCGGGGGGCAAGCACAACGATCTCGACAATGTCGGCTACACCGCGCGGCACCACACCTTTTTCGAGATGCTCGGCAACTTCTCGTTCGGTGACTATTTCAAGGAGCAGGCGATCACGCATGCGTGGACGCTGCTGACGAAGGAATGGGGCATTCCCGCCGACAAGCTCACTGCCACCGTCTATCACACCGACGATCAGGCATTCGATCTGTGGAAGAAGATCGCGGGACTGCCCGAAAGCCGCATCATCCGCATCCCGACCAAGGACAATTTCTGGGCGATGGGCTCGGATGGCCCCTGCGGCCCCTGTTCGGAGATCTTCTACGACCATGGCGACCATATCTTCGGCGGCCCTCCGGGGTCGCCCGATGAGGATGGCGACCGCTTCGTCGAGATCTGGAACCTCGTCTTCATGCAGTTTCTGCAGGAAAATGACGAGGTTGTCGGCGATCTGCCGCGTCCCTCGATCGATACTGGAATGGGACTCGAACGTCTCGCAGCGGTGCTTCAGGGCGTTCACGACAATTACGACACCGACACCTTCAAGGCGCTGATCGCCGAATCGGGCGATCTGACGAAGACCGCCACCACGGGCGACACCCAGGCCAGCCACCGCGTGATCGCAGATCACCTGCGCTCCTCGGGCTTCCTCGTCGCCGATGGCGTGCTGCCCGCGAATGAGGGTCGCGGTTATGTCCTTCGCCGCATCATGCGCCGCGCCATGCGCCACGCGCATCTGCTCGGCGCCAAGGAGCCGCTGATGCACCGCCTTGTCCCCGCGCTGGTCGCAGAGATGGGTGGCGCCTATCCCGAACTGGTCCGCGCGCAGCCGCTGATCGAGGCGACGCTGCTTCAGGAGGAAACGCGTTTCCGCCAGACGCTCGCCAACGGTCTTCGCCTGCTCGACGAAGCGACCACGAGCTTCAAACCCGGGGATACGCTGCCCGGCGAGACCGCGTTCAAGCTCTACGACACCTTCGGCTTTCCCTATGACCTGACCGAGGACGCGCTGCGCGCCCAGTCGCTGCTGGTCGACCGCGCGGGCTTCGACGCCGCGATGGCCGAGCAGAAGGCCGCGGCGCGCGCCGCGTGGAAGGGATCTGGCGACAAGGCCTCGGAAGAGGTCTGGTTCGACATCGCCGAGGAACTCGGCGGCACCGAATTCACCGGCTATACCTCGGCCGAGGGCGAGGGGCAGGTGGTTGCGCTCGTCAAGGACGGCGCGCGCGTCGACAAGGCCGAAGCGGGCGACAATGTCGTTATCCTCACCAACCAGACGCCCTTTTACGGCGAGAGCGGCGGCCAGATGGGCGACGCCGGCCTCATAAGCAATGACAAGGGCTTGAAGGCAGTTGTTGAGGACACATCGAAGCTCCTCGGCCGCCTCCACGCGCATCAGGCGAAGATCGAGAGCGGCAGCATCGCGGTCGGTGACACCGTCCATCTCGCGATCGATGACGAGCGCCGCACGCAGCTCCGCGCCAATCACTCGGCGACACACCTGCTCCATGCCGCGTTGCGCGAACGCCTTGGCGGCCATGTGACGCAGAAGGGCAGCCTTGTTGCGCCCGATCGCCTGCGCTTCGACTTCTCGCATCCCAATGCGCTGACGGCCGCCGAAATCGCGGCGATCGAAGCCGATGTGAACGCGCAGATCCGCGGCAACGAGACCGTCTCCACGCGCCTCATGACCCCTGACGATGCAGTCGCGGCGGGCGCACTCGCGCTATTCGGCGAAAAATATGGCGATGAAGTTCGCGTCCTCTCGATGGGCACCGAAGCGGGCAAGACCTACTCGGTCGAGCTTTGCGGCGGAACGCACGTCCGCGCGCTGGGCGATATCGCGATCTTCAAGATTGTTTCCGAAAGCGCAGTGTCCAGCGGTGTACGCCGCATCGAGGCGCTGACCGGCGAGGCCGCGCGCGCCTGGCTCGTGGCACGCGACGAACGCCTCAAGGAAGCCGCCGCCGCGCTCAAGACCGCTCCCGATGACGTGCCCGCGCGCGTCATGGCGCTGATGGAAGAGCGCAAGCGCCTCGAGCGCGAACTCGCCGACGCCAGGAAGGCGCTCGCCATGGGCGGCGGGGCGGGCAAGGCCGAAGCGGCGGGCCCCGAACAGGTCGGTGGCTACGCCTTCCTCGGTCAAGTGGTGGAAGGGCTCGATCCCAAGGGATTGCGCGGCGCCGTCGACGATATGAAAACCCGTGTGAGCTCCGGTATCGCGGCTTTGGTCGCAGTCAATGACGGCCGCGCGTCGGTCGCGGTCGGTGTCACGGACGATCTAGTGGGAGCTGTGAGCGCGGTCGATCTCGTGAAGGCCGCGGTAGCGGCGCTCGGCGGTCAGGGCGGCGGTGGCCGCGCCGACATGGCGCAGGGCGGCGGTCCCGATGGCGACAAGGCGGCCGACGCGCTGTCTGCGATCCGCGACGTGCTTCAGAGCGTGCCCGCCTGACCAACCTAGCCGCTTTGGTGCTCCGGGCTTGACCCGGAGCCCATGCAGCAAGCACCAAAGAGCCCGTCGGTATGGGCTCCTGCTTTCGCAGGAGCACTGAAGCGCAGGCTATGCTGTCATACACCATCCGTTCCTGTCATGTTCTCCGCGGGGCGGGCTCGCGGAAACGGACAGGGCGAATCTAGATGGCGTTTTGTGAGAAGTTTGCGAAGTTAAGCGAAGTTAAGGTGCTATCCCTCGACCTCGCCCAGCCGTGTCCGCCTGAGCCGCGGCTCGCGATCCAGTTCGCCGGCCTGCTTGATTTCCTTGCGGAATTCGTCGCGCTTCTCATGGATCGACGCAATCACGGGCCCCATCGCGACGCCGAGGTCGACCAGCACAGCCTCGGACAGTTGCAGCGAGCTTTCGAGCGTCTCGGGGACCGCATCGGTCGCGCCCGCGCGGTAAAGCTCGGCAGCGTGGTCGGTGTCACGCGCGCGCGCGACGATCGTTAGATCGGGAAAGCGCTTGCGGACCTGCGTCGTGATCCGCACCGTCTGTACAGGATCGTCCATCGTCAGGATGAGCGCGCCGGCATTGCCGAGGTCGAGCCGGTCGAGCATGCCGGGGCGGCCGATGTCGCCGAAGATCACAGGGAAACCCTCACGGCGGGCGTGTGCCACCGAGTCGATATCGGCCTCGATCGCAACCATCGGCTTGCCGTGTGCCTGAAGCATCTGGGCAACGAGCGAGCCGACGCGCCCGAAGCCGACGATGATCGCGCGCGGCCCGGCGCCTTCATGCGCTCCGATTGCGGGCTCCGTCGTGTCGCCGAGCTCGATGCGGCGTGAGACATCGCGCCCGACCCGCGCAAGCAAGGGCGTGATCGTCAGCCCCAGCGCGGTCACGATCTGCCAGAAGGCGGCGGTCGAAGGCAGGATGAGCTGCGCCTGCGCGGCCGCCGCCAGCACGATCAACGTCGTTTCGGAAGGCGATGCCATCAGCAGTCCCGTCTCTGCCGCGACGCCCGTGCGTGCCCCGGTAAGACGCAGCAGCAGCGCGGTGATCAACGTCTTCACCACCACCACGCCAACGACGGCCCCGGTAAGCGCCAGCCAGTTTGCGGCGATCACGCGCAAGTCGAGGCTCATCCCCACGGTGATCAGGAACACACCCAGCGCGAGGCCCTTGAAGGGAGCGGTCATCATTTCGACCTCGGTATGGTACTCGGTCTCGGCGATCAGCAGCCCCGCGAGCAGCGCGCCCACGATCGGCGAAAGCCCCACCGCCGCGGTCGCGATGCTGGCGAGGATGACGACGATGAGGCTCGCGGCGAGAAACAGTTCGGGGCTTTTGGTGCGCGCGGCCTGCGCGAAGAGGCGGGGCAGTGCGATCCGGCCCAGCACCATCATCGCCGCGATGGTGAGCCCGCCGACCCAGAGCGTCCGCGCCATCCCTTCCAGCCCTCCCGACTGGGCATAGGGCGCGAGCGCGCCGAGCGCGAAGATGATCGGCACCAGCGCGACATCCTCGAACAGCAGCATCGCGAAGGCAGCGCGACCGACGGGCGATTGCGTGCCCGTCATCGGTAGCACGAGCGCGGTCGATGACAGCGCAAGCGCGATGCCGAGGCCGAGCGCGCCCGCCCAGCTTTGGCCCATCAGGAAAAGCGCGAGACCGAGCGCCAGCCCCGACAGCGCGAGTTCGGCCGCGCCAAGCCCGAAGACGAGCTGCCGCATCGTCCACAGGCGTTTGAACGAGAGCTCGAGCCCGATCGAGAACAGCAGCAGCACGATCCCGAGTTCGGCAAAGGGCTTGATCGATTCGGGATTGGTGATCGTGACGTGGAACAGCCAGGGCCAGCGGTCGACGAACGACCCCAGTCCGGCAGGGCCGACCAGCACCCCGACAAGGATGAAACCGATCACCGGGTTGACGCGAAACCGTGCGAAGGCCGGGATCACGACGCCCGCCGCGCCAAGGACCACAAGCGAATCGCTGAACGCGGGGGAGTCGATCTCGAATGCCATGACGCATCATTGCGGCGATGCAGCATGATTTCTAGCGCCACGGTCATGAAAGGCATAAAAATACATTTGCGGGGATCGCAATATCTGCCGTCGCCCCCTAGATCGTCGGGGCAAACAACAAAGGGGAAATTATAGCGCATGCCGCATGCAACACCGCTGATTGCAACCATCGTCGGCGGGCTTGTGCTTGCTTTCATCTTCGGCGCTATTGCCTTTCGTCTGCGACTTTCCCCGTTGATCGGATACCTCGCCGCCGGTGTCGTCGCGGGACCTTTCACGCCGGGCTATGTGGCCGATCAGCATCTCGCCAACGAACTCGCTGAACTTGGCGTGATCCTGCTGATGTTCGGCGTCGGTCTTCATTTTTCGGTCAAGGACTTGATGGCGGTCCGCAAGATCGCCATCCCGGGCGCGCTCGCGCAGATCGCCTTGGCGGTGTTGCTCGGCATGGGGCTCGCGCATCTGCTTGGCTGGACTCTGGCGGGCGGCTTCGTCTTCGGCCTTGCGCTCTCGGTCGCGAGTACGGTCGTGCTGCTGCGCGCGCTGCAGGAACGCCGCATCCTTGACACCGAGCGTGGCCGCATCGCGGTCGGCTGGCTGATCGTCGAGGATCTGGTGATGGTGCTGGCGCTCGTCCTGCTACCCGCGCTGGCGGGCGAAGGCGGGGGCCAGAGCCTCGTCACGACGCTGCTCCTCACCGTGGGCAAGGTCGCCGCCTTTATCGCCTTCATGATGATCGTGGGCCGGCGCGTGATACCCTGGCTACTTCATTCGGTCGCGCATGGCGGATCGCGCGAACTGTTCCGCCTTGCGGTACTCGCGATCGCGCTCGGCGTGGCCTTTGGCGCCGCCATGCTGTTCGGCGTCTCCTTCGCGCTGGGCGCCTTCTTTGCGGGCATGATCCTCGCCGAGTCACCGCTCAGTCAGCGCGCGGCCGAGGAAACGCTGCCGCTGCGCGACGCCTTTGCCGTGCTGTTCTTCGTGTCAGTGGGAATGCTGTTCAACCCCTCCATCATCCTCTCCGACACGCTGCCGCTTCTGGGCACCGTCACGATCATCATCTTCGGCAAGTCGATCGCGGCCTATGCGATCGCCCGTGCCTTCGGACGCCCCTCCAAGACCGCGCTGACCATTGCCGCAAGCCTCGCGCAGATCGGCGAATTCTCGTTCATTCTCGCCACGCTCGGCACCAGCCTCGAGCTGTTCCCTGCGGACGCGCGTAACCTGATCCTGGCTGGCGCGATCATCTCGATCCTGCTCAACCCCTTCCTGTTCAAGTTGATCGACCGCTTCATCGGCAAGCCCGAGCCAGCGGCCGAAGCTCCGCCTGCGGTTCCCGCCAAGGGGCATGTGGTGCTGGTGGGTTATGGCCGCGTGGGGCGCATCGTCGGCGAAAGCCTCATCAATTCGGATGAACGCTTCAGCGTGATCGAGGCCGAGGACGACGTCGTCGACCTGCCGGGCGAGGACAAGGCGCTGGTCATCCACGGCAATGCCGCCAGTGCCGACACCCTTGAAAGCGCCAAGATCGAAGACGCCCGCCTGCTGTTCGTCGCCATTCCCGAGAGTTTCGAGGCTGGCCAGATCATCGAGCAGGCCCGCCGGCTCAACCCCGCGATCCGCATCGTCGCGCGGGCGCATTCGGAAGAGGAGGTCGCCCACCTCAAGAAGATGGGCGCTGATCTCACCGTCATGGGCGAAAGGGAGATTGCGCGACGGATGGTCGAGCAGGCGGGGGCAGCCGCCTGACGCTCAACCGCCGCCGGGGCCGTGCGTGCCTGCGGCGGGCGGGCCCGAGGGCATGTTGTCGCCATGCGCGTGCCCTGTGTCCCATTCGATATGGTAGAGGTCGAAGCGCCGGTCGTTGAGGTTGCGGACCGTCCCTTCGGCGCGCGCCCAGGTGAGGTCGGCAAGATTGACGTCGGAGATCGTCAGCGTCTCGACATTCTCGGTCGCTTCGGCCGCGATTCCGTCGCGGGCAAAGGGGAAGTCGCAGGGCGTCAGGATGCAGCTTTGCGCGTACTGGATGTCCATATTGTCGACATTGGGCAGGTTTCCGACATTGCCCGACAGCACCATGAAGCACTGGTTCTCGATCGCGCGCGCCTGGCTGCAATAGCGCACGCGCAGATAACCCTGGCGGCTGTCGGTGCAGAAGGGGACGAAGATGATGCGCGCGCCCTGGTCAACGAGCCGGCGCGCGAGTTCGGGAAATTCGCTGTCGTAGCAGATCAGTACGCCGATCGGACCGCAATCGGTCTGGATCACGTCGATCGCGTCGCCGCCCTTGATGTTCCACCAGTAACGCTCGTTGGGCGTAGGGTGAATCTTCTCCTGCGCGTGCGTCGAACCGTCGCGCAGCGCGACATAGCCCACGTTCTGGATGTCGCCGTCATCAGTGCGCGTGGGATGTGAGCCGCCGATGATGTTGATGTTGTACTCGAGCGCCATGCGCGCGAGTTCCTTCTCGATCCTGGGTGTATAGGCGGTGAGCGCGTCAATCGCCTCGACCGGCGAGAGCTTGCGTGTCTCGAAGGAGAGGAGAGGGAGGGTAAACAGTTCTGGAAAGACTATGAAGTCTGACCTGTAATCCGCTGCAACATCGACGAAATATTCGACGTTCCTGACAAATTCCTCGAAGTTTTCGACAGCGCGAGCCTGAAGCTGGCAGGTCGCAAGGCGGACGCTTTCGACATCGCGGGGGACCCGGAATTCGGGAGGCGAATCCTCATCGACATAGGGGTTGCGCCACACCATGTGCGCCGCATAGCCCAGCGATTTCCTGTCCTCCGGGAGATAGTTGCTGAGGACGCCGACCGGTTCATAGCCGTTGTGCAACTGAAAGGTGATGACGGGATCACTCAGTTTCCCCTCGACCACCTTTTTCAGATAGTCCTCGGGGCCGCTGACCTTGCGGCGGGCGCGACCATAGCCGGGCATGCGCCCGCCGAACGCGATACCCGAGAGATCAAGCCTTTCGGCAAGCGCCTTGCGTTCGTCATAGAGTCGCTGGCCGATCCGAAGACCCCGCTGCTTGGGATCGACGCACATTTCATAGCCATAGAGCCAGTTGCCCGTGGGATCGTGGCGAGAGCCAAAGCCGTTACCCGTGATCTCATCCCAGTCGTGCGGGGCGAGCGCGATCGAGCCCGCGATCCGCATCGACGCGCAATAACCCACCATCTTGCCGTTGAAGGTGGCGACGAACTGGCCTTCGGGAAAATTGTTGAGCTGTCCGCGAATGACCCCGGCCGTATAGCCGGGGAGTTCGGGATAGGCGCGCGCAATGAGACGCTGGATCGCCGGCACATCGGCCAGCTTCGCCTGCCTTACGTCAAGTCTCGCGCGCCCTTTCCGGGTCACGGCTTATTTCCAGTCGCTCATCGCCTTTTCGAGGTTCACGCGGATCGCCTCGAAAAATTGCTCGGTGGTCATCCACGCCTGATCGGGGCCGATCAGGATCGCGAGATCCTTGGTCATCTTGCCCTGCTCGACGGTCTCGATGCAGACGCGCTCGAGCGTTTCGGCGAAGCGCGTCACGTCGGGCGTGCCGTCGAACTTGCCGCGATATTTGAGGCCGCCTGTCCAGGCGAAGATCGACGCGATCGGATTGGTCGAGGTCGCCTTGCCCTGCTGGTGCATGCGATAATGGCGCGTGACCGTGCCGTGCGCGGCCTCGGCCTCGACGGTCTTGCCGTCGGGCGACATCAGCACCGAGGTCATCAGGCCCAGCGAGCCGAAGCCCTGCGCAACCTGGTCGGACTGGACGTCGCCATCATAGTTCTTGCATGCCCAGACGAACTTGCCGTTCCACTTGAGCGCCGAGGCGACCATGTCGTCGATCAGGCGGTGCTCATAGACGATGCCCGCTTCCTTGAACTGGTCCTGGAACTCGGTTTCGAAGACTTCCTGGAACAGGTCCTTGAAGCGGCCGTCATAGGCCTTGAGGATGGTGTTCTTGGTCGACAGATAGACCGGCCAGCCGCGGCCGAGACCGTAGTTCATGCTGGCGCGCGCGAAGTCGCGGATCGAATCGTCGAGATTGTACATCGCCATCGCGACGCCCGACGACGGAAACTGGAAGACTTCCTCGTCAATCACGGTGCCATCTTCACCCTCGAAAACAAGACGGAGCTTGCCGGGGCCGGGGACGCGATAGTCGGTCGCGCGGTACTGGTCGCCGAACGCATGGCGGCCGACGACGATGGGATCGGTCCAGCCCGGAATCAGGCGCGGGACATTCTTGATCACGATCGGTTCGCGGAAGACGACGCCGCCCAGGATGTTGCGGATCGTCCCGTTGGGCGATTTCCACATCTTCTTGAGGCCGAACTCCTCGACGCGCGCCTCGTCGGGGGTGATCGTGGCGCACTTCACGCCGACACCGTATTTCTTGATCGCCTTGGCGGAATCGACGGTGATCTTGTCCTCGGTCTCGTCGCGCTTCTCGATGCCGAGATCGTAATAATCGAGCTGGATATCGAGATAGGGGAGGATCAGGCGCTCACGAATCCATTGCCAGATGATTCGTGTCATCTCGTCGCCATCAATCTCGACGACGGGGTTTTTCACCTTGATCTTAGCCATTGACGCGTTCTTTCTCCGGGGGAAGGGTTCGCGGGAGCCCTTAGGCCGTCAAGGCCCGTCGATCAACTGCGCCGCCGTTGTAAGTGTCGCATTCGCCGCCTAAAGAGGGCGCATGACAGATATTACAAAGCCGGACAGCACGGCCGCGGGCGTGAAATGGCGCTGGCCGAGCGTCCACCCGGAAGGCCGCAAATTCATCCTCATTTCGGGCGCGATCACGCTCTTCCTTGCCTGGATGGCGTGGGAAACGCTGGCATGGCCGATGGCGGGCATCACGATATGGGTCGCGGCCTTCTTCCGCGATCCGGTGCGTTCGGTGCCGCAGGGCGACGGGCTGATCGTCGCACCCGCCGACGGCATGGTGACGCTGATCCAGCACGTCATGCCGCCGCGCGAAATGGCGGGCCCCGACGGGCTGGGCGATGAGCCGATGACGCGCGTTTCGATCTTCATGAGCGTGTTCGACGTCCACATCAACCGCACCCCGATCGGCGGGACGGTCAAGAATGTCGTCTATATCTCGGGCAAGTTCCTCAACGCCGATCTCGACAAGGCGAGCGAGGACAATGAGCGCCAGCACATCCTGGTCGAGGGCCATAACGGGCTGCGCATCGGCTTCACCCAGATCGCGGGGCTCGTCGCGCGGCGGATCGTACCCTTCGTCAAACCCGGCGACATCGTCGCCGCCGGCCAGCGGATCGGCCTGATCCGCTTCGGCAGCCGCGTCGACGTATATCTCCCCACCGGCACCGCGCCCAAGGTAGCGCTCGGCCAGCGCATCGTGGCGGGCGAGACGATCCTTGCGGTCGTGGGCGAGGGACAGGCGCTCGGCGCCATCCCGCAATGATCGATCCCGCCCAGCCCGCGCTGCGGCGCGGCATTCCGCTGCGCGCACTGATCCCCAATGCGGTCACCGCGCTCGCGCTGTGCTTTGGCCTGACGGGGATTCGTTTCGGCATCGCCGGCGAATGGGAAAAGGCGGCGGCCGCGATCATCATCGCGGGCTGCCTTGACGGGATCGACGGGCGGATCGCGAGGTTGTTGAAGGGGGAGAGCCGGTTCGGCGCCGAGCTTGATTCACTCTCGGACGTGATCGCGTTCGGCGTTTCGCCCGCGATCATCATCTATCTCTGGTCGCTCCAGCACCTGCCGCAGTTCGGCTGGGTCTTCGCCTTGTCGCACGCGGTGTGCTGCGCGCTGCGCCTTGCCCGCTTCAACGCCAATATCGACGTCAAGGATCAGCCGCACAAATCGGCGGGCTTCCTGACGGGCGTGCCGGCGCCCGCGGGCGCGGGGCTCACGCTGTTGCCGCTCTATCTGACGCTATGGACGGGCGAGTCGATCTTTCGCGAGGTCTATATCGTCGCGCCCTGGCTCGCCTTCGTCGCCTTTCTGATGATTTCCAACCTCGCGACCTTCAGCTGGTCCTCGCTGCGCCTGCGCCGCCATATCCGCCTCGAGGCGTTGGCGTTGGTCGGCATATTGGGCGCGGCGCTGCTTTCAGCGCCCTGGGCCACGCTTTCGGTGATCAGCGTGCTCTATCTGCTGGCGATCCCGTTCGGCGTGCGCAGCTATGCGCGCGTCAGGCGGCAGCGCGCAGCGACGCAGAACGCCGGGACATAGTTGCGCTTCGCGTCCGGCGCGGCACGAAACTGATGGATTCCAGCCTCGCGGCCGCGTCCCTTTCCGCCATCGCCACGACCCTGAGCGAGCGTCCGGCCAAAGCATGACGGATCGCGTCCGCGTGGCCGCGCAACATCGCGACGATCACACCAATCGCGGTCGCAAGCGTCGCCAGGAACAGCGCGGTCGAAAGAAACTGGGCCATCACAACCTCCCTTATCTCTACCCGTCTGTCCGCCCGCCGCGTTTTTCTACTGGGGGGGGGCGGATCCCTCGGGGCTTGGGCGCACATTAATGTTCATGTTTTGTTCTATTGTCAATATGCCGATGGACACGGCTATCGATCGACCTCGGCAGACGTCTGCGGCGCGCATTTCAACTCGCTGACCGCGGCACCCTGGGCATCGCCCGTGGCGAGCACGGTGATCTCGCGACACCCCTGTGCGTCACCCTCGCGCACCGGCCCGGCGATGACGAAGCCCTCGCGATCCCCTTCGCGCCATTGCTGAACCGATCCGCTTGCCAGCGCCTTCTCCACCGCCGTTTTTCTGTCCGCTGCGACGGGAGCAGGCACCGGAGCCACCGGAGCGGCAGTCGCAATCGCAGGCGCGCCTGCAACAATGCGATCACGCGCAGCTCGGGTCGGCGCGGCGGCCTTGACGGGCCGCGCCCGATCGACCGCTTCGTCCAGCGAAATGCGCAGCAGCGGCCCACGCGTTTGCTGGGCAGCGGGAGCATCACCCGACCGCGCGCCCGAGAAGACCGCGAGAACCAGCGCGGCCGCCATCGGAAGTCCCAACGCCAGCAGCGCGTTTCGCCGCCTGACGGACGATGAACGCCCCACGGAGCCGGGTAGAAGGGCCGGACGCGCGGTCGGGACAGCGGGCCATCGATGCTCGGTGCGTATGTAATGGAATTCGGTGCACGTACCATTTGCGGACCGGGACATCCCGCGAAATTCGGTCACGACCCGCTCATTGCCGGATACCGGGGCGACATGTCGCGCGGCCGGTGGACGGAAAGACGATCCGCCGGGCCCAAGCCTTTGCTTCAGCTCGACGAGCAGGTCGCCAACCCGAACGGGCCAATCCATGTTGCGCGCGCGATATCGATCCACAGCAGCCTCCCACGGCACTGTCGGCCACCGGCATCCTGACGGCGGTGTAACAAGCCGTACCGCGCGGGATAAGTTGGGCGCCCACGTGCATTGTGAGTAATCCCGATTCGCGCATGCGTCGTCGCGATGCTTGATTTCCGCACCCGATGCCGCTAAGCGCGCCGCCATCCCACATGGGAAGCGCACATACCGGTGCTGCAGGTGGATTGGCCTTGGCCGCGATTTCCGAGCCGTTGGACTTCGTCCAACTCGAAATCACTCCTCCCGCGGTTCTTGCTTCCCAGCGGATTAACCGGAAGGAGAAAGACTATGGCGGCACCTGTCGTCACCATGCACCAATTGCTTGAGGCCGGCGCGCATTTCGGCCACCAGACCCACCGCTGGAACCCGAAGATGAAGCCTTACATCTTCGGCGATCGCAACGGGATCCACATCATCGACCTGTCGCAGTCAGTGCCGCTCTTCGCGCGTGCGCTCGACTTCATCGACCAGACCGTCGCGCGTGGCGGCAAGGTCCTGTTCGTCGGCACCAAGCGCCAGGCGCAGGAGCCGATCGCCGAGGCCGCCCGCAAGTCGGGCCAGCACTATGTCAACCACCGCTGGCTGGGCGGCATGCTCACCAACTGGAAGACGATCTCGAACTCGATCAAGCGCTTCAAGGCGCTCGAAGAGCAGCTTTCGGGCGACACGCACGGCCTGACCAAGAAGGAAGTGCTGCAGCTCACCCGCGAGCGCGACAAGTTCGAGCTGTCGCTCGGCGGCATCCGCGACATGGGCGGCATTCCCGACGTGATGTTCGTGATCGACGCCAACAAGGAAGAGCTGGCGATCAAGGAAGCCAACACGCTCGGCATCCCCGTCGTCGCGATCCTCGATTCGAACGTTTCGCCTGACGGCATCGCATTCCCGGTTCCCGCGAACGATGACGCGAGCCGCGCGATCCGCCTTTACTGCGACGCCGTCGCGATCGCCGCGACCCGTGGCAGCCAGGGCGCGCAGCAGGCGCGTGGCGTCGACATCGGCGCGCTCGAGGAGGCTCCGGTCGAGCCCGCGCTCGCCGTGACCGAGGACGAGCAGGTTCCGGCCGAGGCGGCTGCCGAGGCCGAGCGCCAGACCGACGCCTGAGCATTTCGCGAAACTGCAATGCGGGCGGGGTAGGGCGCTTCGGGCACCTTACCCCGTCATGCTGAACTTGGTTCAGCATCCATGAACACCACCGGATCCGAACTGGCACGGTCAGTGTTCATGGATCCCGGATCAAGTCCGGGATGACGATTGAGGAATTTCAGGGCGCGGCGCAAGCCAACCCCAGCAGCAAGAAGGAAGATATCATGGCGGAGATCACCGCAGCACTCGTCAAGGAACTGCGTGAGCGCAGCGGCGCGGGCATGATGGACTGCAAGAAGGCGCTGGCCGAAACCAGTGGCGACCTGGAAGCCGCGGTCGACTGGCTGCGCACCAAGGGTCTCGCCGCCGCCGCCAAGAAGTCGAGCCGTACCGCGGCCGAGGGCCTCGTCGGCGTTGCCGTCGCGGGCACCAAGGGCGTGGCCGTCGAGGTCAACTCGGAAACCGACTTCGTCGCCAAGAACGACCAGTTCCAGGATTTCGTGCGCACCGTCGCGGGCATCGCGCTCGACGCGGGTGACGACATCGACGCGATTGCGGGCGCCGCACACCCCGCGGGCGGCACCGTCGCCGAGAAGCTGACCAGCAACATCGCCACCATCGGCGAGAACCAGAACCTGCGCCGCGCGAAGCTCGTGTCGGTCGACAAGGGTACGGTCGTGTCCTACGTCCACAACGCCGCGGCCCCCGGCCTCGGCAAGATCGGCGTGCTGGTCGCGCTCGAGAGCGAAGCCGCTGCCGACAAGCTCGAGGCGCTTGGCAAGCAGATCGCGATGCACATCGCGGCTGCCTTCCCGCTGGCGCTGAACGAAGACGATCTGCCCGCCGACGTGATCGAGCGTGAGCGCGCAATCGCAGCCGAGAAGGCCGCTGAATCGGGCAAGCCCGCCGACATCATCGCCAAGATGGTCGATGGCGCGATCGCGAAGTACCGCAAGGAAAACGCGCTGCTCAGCCAGCTCTTCGTCATGGACAACAAGACCAGGATCGCCGACGTCGTCGCCGCGGCGGGCAAGGAAGCCGGCAGCCCGATCGTGCTGAAGGACTATGTCCGCTTCCAGCTCGGCGAAGGCATCGAGAAGAAGGAATCGGACTTCGCTGCCGAAGTCGCGGCTGCCGCTGGCGTCGCCTGATTTCCTGAGATCAAGGAGGCCGCTGCGATCCACGGGTCGCGGCGGCCTCTTTTTTGAAGATTATGTGCAGGCGCTTGGCATTGCCTTGCGGCCTGACTAATGTCCGCGCCACTTCACAACTGATATGGATTCCTCCCACTGATGACACGGCCGCGCTTCAACCGCATCCTCCTGAAGCTTTCCGGCGAAGTGTTGATGGGCAACAGCCAGTTCGGCATCGATCCCGACACCGTCGCGCGCGTCGCCAGCGAGATTGCAGCCGCCAAGCTGGCGGGCCATGAACTTTGTGTCGTCGTGGGTGGCGGCAACATCTTCCGCGGCCTTGCGGCTGCGGCAAAGGGTTTTGAGCGCACCAGCGCCGACTATATGGGCATGCTCGCGACCGTGATGAACGCGCTCGCCGTCCAGAATGCGCTCGAGCAGATCGGCGTCGATACGCGCGTGCAATCCGCGATCCCGATGAGCACGGTGTGCGAACCCTTCATCCGCCGCCGCGCCGAGCGCCACATGGAGAAGGGCCGCATCGTCATTTTCGCGGCGGGCACGGGCAACCCCTATTTCACCACCGACAGCGCGGCCGCGCTCCGCGCCGCCGAGATGAACTGCGACGCGCTGTTCAAGGGCACTTCGGTCGATGGTGTCTATGATGCCGATCCCAAGAAAGTGAAGACGGCAAAGCGTTATGAAACAGTCACTTTCAACCGGGTCCTCTCGGACGATCTGAAGGTGATGGACGCAAGCGCGGTAGCGCTCTGCCGCGACAACAATATACCGATCGTGGTCTTCAACATCCGCGAGCAGGGCAATCTGGCCCGCGTGCTCGCCGGCGAAGGCGTTGCCACGATCGTCCAGAACGAGGAAGGATGAAACCATGCCCGCTTACGACAAGGCCGATCTGGAGCGCCGCATGCACGGCGCGGTTGAATCGCTGAAACACGATCTTGGTGGCCTGCGCACGGGCCGCGCCTCGATTTCGCTGCTCGATCCCGTCACCGTCGAAGTCTATGGTGCGCATATGCCGATCAACCAGGTGGCGACAGTCGCTGCACCCGAACCGCGCATGCTGTCGGTGCAGGTGTGGGACAAGTCCAATGTCGGCCCCGTCGACAAGGCGATCCGCTCCGCTGGCCTTGGCCTCAACCCGATCGTCGACGGCCAGACGCTGCGCCTGCCGATCCCCGACCTGACCGAGGAGCGCCGCAAGGAACTCGCCAAGCTCGCGGGGCAGTACGCCGAAAAGGCGCGCATCGCAGCGCGCAACGTGCGGCGCGACGGCATGGACAGCCTAAAGACCGACGAGAAGAAGCACGAGATCAGCGAGGACGAGCGCAAGCGCCTCGAAACCGAAGTGCAGAAGCTGACCGACAGCACGATCAGCGAGATCGACGCGGCTGCGAGCCACAAGGAAAAGGAAATTCTCGGCCAGTGAACCAGGCCGCAACAGCGCAGCAGCCGGTGCCCGCGGGCGAGGGCCGCGCGCCACGCCACGTCGCGATCATCATGGACGGCAATGGCCGCTGGGCAAAGAAGCGGCTGCTGCCGCGCGCTGCGGGCCATCGCCAGGGGGTCGAAGCCACGCGGCGGATCGTCCGCGCAGCCGGCGACCTCGGCATCGAGGTCCTGACGCTCTACGCCTTTTCCTCCGAGAACTGGCGCCGTCCGGCGACCGAGATCAGCGACCTGATGGGGTTGCTCCGCCGTTTCATCGTCAATGATATCGACGAACTGGCCGAAGCAGGCGTGCGACTGCGCATCATCGGCGACTATCAGGCGCTTGAGCCCGACGTTGTCGAGATGATCGACGGGGCGATCGCGCGCACCGCCGCGAACACCAAGACAACTCTCGTCATCGCTCTCAACTATGGTGCGCAGCAGGAACTCGTCCGCGCCGCGCGAAGCCTGGCTGCCGACGCAGCCGAGGGCAGGCTCGATCCCGCCGCTATCGATACAGCCGATATCGATGCCCGGCTCGATACCAGTGACCTTCCGCCGCTCGACCTGCTCATCCGCACCTCGGGCGAAAAGCGGCTTTCCAATTTCCTTCTGTGGCAGGCGGCCTATGCCGAACTGCTTTTCGTCGACACGCTCTGGCCCGATTTCGATGCCCAGGCGCTCGCCGACGCTATCGCGCGTTTCGGCCAGCGCGAGCGGCGTTTCGGGGGGCTATGACCGAACGTCCGAAGTCCGGTTGGGCCGCCGATCTTCCCCGTCGGGCACTGGTGGGGATCATCCTTATCGCGATCGCCGTCTTCGCGCTTGTCCAAGGGGGCATCGCGCTCTGGGTATTGACCAGCGTGATGGCGCTTCTGATGATGATGGAATGGGCCGATCTGGCAAAGGTCGGCGTTTCGATGCAGCGCCTTTCGATGTTTGCGTTGTCGGTGCCCATTGCGATCCTTTCGCCGCTCGCCGCCGGACCGGGCTTTTTCGCAGTCGGGCTGGTGTTGGGCGCAGCATTCTTCGTGACCATGGCGGCCCGGTCGCAACATTTGGGCCTTGGCGTGGCATATGCCGGGTTTCCCGCAGCCGCCCTGCTGTTCCTGCGCGAGCAGGACAATGGGCTCGTGCTCGCCTTCTGGACGCTCGCGATCGTCTGGGCGACCGATATCGGTGCCTATTTCGCGGGCCGGCTGATCGGCGGCCCCAAGCTCTGGCCCGCGGTGAGCCCAAGCAAGACCTGGGCCGGCCTGGCCGGCGGCATGACGGCGGCGCTGCTCACGGGGCTTGCCTTCCACCATTGGGGTGGCCTGCCGCTCGGATTGGCGCTGTCCAGCTTCGTACTGGCGGTGGTGGCGCAAGGGGGGGACTTGTATGAAAGCGCATTGAAGCGCAAGGCTGGTGTCAAGGACAGTGGCACCATCCTGCCCGGCCATGGCGGCGTCCTCGACAGGCTCGACGGTGTGGTACCCGTGGCGCCGATGGTTGCCCTGCTGGTGCTGACGGAAATCCTTTTGTGAAACATGTGACGATTCTTGGCGCCACCGGATCGGTGGGGCGGTCGACGCTCGATCTGGTCGAACGGACGCCCGATGCCTTCCGGATTGAAGCCCTGACCGCCAACAGCGATGTCGACGGGCTGGCCGATGCCGCCCGGCGGACACACGCGCAGCTGGCGGTGATTGCCGACGAAGCGCGCTACGACGCACTCAAGCAGGCGCTTTCGGGCAGCGGCATCGAGGTCGCGGCCGGTGCGGATGCCGTGGCAGCGGCTGCTGCGCGCCCCGCCGACTGGACGATGGCGGCCATCGTTGGCTGCGCGGGGCTGGCGCCCGTGATGGCGGCGGTCGCGCGCGGCGGCACGGTCGCGCTCGCCAACAAGGAGGCGCTGGTCTCGGCGGGGGCGCTGATGACGCGCGCGGTGCAGGCGCACGGCGCCACGCTGCTGCCCGTCGATTCCGAGCATAACGCGATCTTCCAATGCCTCGAGGACCATGCGCTGGATCGGGTCCGCCGCATCATCCTGACCGCGAGCGGTGGTCCTTTCCGCACCTGGTCGCGCGAGGAGATGGCGGCCGTGACCCCCGAGCAGGCGGTCAGGCACCCCAATTGGTCGATGGGGGCCAAGATTTCGGTCGATTCGGCGACGATGATGAACAAGGGGCTCGAACTGATCGAGGCGCATCATCTGTTTCCGGTCGGTTCCGATCGACTGGAGATCATCGTCCATCCCCAGTCGGTCATCCATTCGATGGTCGAATATGTCGACGGATCGGTGCTCGCCCAGCTCGGCACGCCCGATATGCGCACGCCGATCGCGCACAGCCTCGCCTGGCCCGAGCGGATGAAGACGCCGTGCGAAAGCCTTGATTTCGTGAAAGTAGCGCAGCTCGATTTCGAGGCACCCGATCTCGACCGCTTTCCGGCGCTCGCAGTGGCGCGGCGCGTCGTTGACGACAATCCCGCCAAATCCGCGATCCTGAACGCCGCGAACGAAATGGCGGTCGGCGCGTTCCTTGAACGTCGGATCGGGTTTCTGGAGATCGTGCCGGTTGTCGAGGCGACGCTGGAACGGTATGACCCGCCGGTTCCGGCTGCGCTCGAGGAAGTGTTCACGATCGACCGGGAGGCGCGCATTTTCGCGCAGGAGTGGATCGAGGCCAGAGCTTCTTGACGGAAAATCCCGGTATCTTGCTGACAATATTGGCGTTCGTGCTCGTTATCGGGCCGCTCGTCTTCATTCACGAGCTCGGCCACTATTTTGTGGGGCGCTGGTTCGGCGTCCATGCCGAGGCCTTCTCGATCGGATTCGGCCGGGAGATCTTCGGCTGGAGCGATGCGCGCGGCACGCGCTGGAAGGTCGGCTGGCTGCCACTGGGCGGCTATGTGCGCTTTGCCGGCGACATGAGCCCGGCTAGCGAACCGACCGAGGAATGGAAGGCGCTGCCGCCCGAGGAGCGCGCGCGGACTTTCCAGGCCAAGCCCGTCTGGCAGCGCGCGCTGATCGTGCTCGCCGGGCCGGTCACGAATTTCCTGTTCGCGCTGATCGTGCTCGCAGGTTTCGCGCTTGCCTATGGCCAGAGCCAGACGCCGCCGGTGATCGACCGGCTTGTTGCGGGCGCCGCGGCGGAAATGGGCGGCCTCAGGGTCGGTGACCGGATCGAGGCGATCAACGGCCGCGAGATGAAAACCTTCGACGATATCGCGGGCTTCGTGCTCTATCGGCCCGACGAGACCGTCACGATGGAAATCGTCCGCAACGGCACATCGCAAGAAATGCAGCTGGAAACCGGCGTCCGGATCGAGAAGGACCGTTTCGGCAACCAGTACAAGCTCGGTGTGCTCGGTATCTATTCGCCCAAGGCAGTGATCGTTCCGGTGAGCGTGCTTGAAGCGCCAGGCGTCGCGATCGACCGGACGGGCAAGATCCTGACGACGATGGTCGATACGCTGGGCCAGGTCATTACGGGACGACGTTCGGCGACCGAATTGGGCGGGCCGCTCAAAATCGCGCAGGTCTCGGGGGAACAGGTCAATCGCGGTATCGAGGACTTCATCTTCTTCGTCGCGCTGATCTCCATTAATCTGGGATTCATCAACCTGTTGCCAGTTCCCATGCTGGATGGCGGACATCTGCTCTTCTATGCGATCGAAGCGATCCGCCGGAAACCGGTGGGCGCGGCGGCGCAGGAATGGGCATTCCGCTCGGGCCTGCTGGTGCTGCTGACGCTTATGATCTTCGTGACATTCAACGATTTGTCGTCTTTCAAGGTCTGGGAAAGGCTGTCCGGCTTGATCGGCTGAGGCTGATCGGGCAGGGCGTGCTGCAATCTGGCCGTCGAGGGGACGGCGTGTAACTTTCAGGGTGGGAACGCGTGAAAGCGAATAAAACAACAAGCTTCTGCAGACGCACGTCGGCGGCCCTGCTCGTCGGAACGGTCCTTGCCGGCCACGCCTCGATTGCCGAGGCGCAGCAGGCCGCGCCGCAGACCGTAACGCCTCCCGCGGCGGTGCCGACTGCGAGCCAGCCCGGCGAGCGCACGATCCGCTCGGTCAACGTTGTCGGCGCCCAGCGCCTCGAACCCGATACCGTGCGTTCCTACACCGCGCTGCGCGTCGGCGCGCCCTATACCGGCGAAACGATCGACCAGGCGCTGAAGGACCTGTACGCGACCGAACTGTTCGCCGAGGTGTCGATTCTCGATCCCAATGCCAATGGTGAACTGACGATCCAGGTCCGCGAGAACCCGGTGATCAACCGCATCATCCTTGAGGGCAACAAGCGCCTTAAGGAAGACAAGATCCGTCCGGAAATCCGGCTCGCCCCCCGCCAGATCTTCACGCGGACCAAGGCGCGCGCGGACGTCGCGCGCATCATCGAGCTCTATCGTCGCCAGGGCCGCTTCGCCGCGACGGTCGAGCCCAAGATGGTCCAGCTCGACCAGAACCGCGTCGACATCGTGTTCGAGATCAACGAAGGGCCCAAGTCCAAGGTCCGCCAGATCAACATCCTCGGCAACGAGAAGTTCTCCGACGGCGATCTGCGCAGCGAGATGGTCACCAAGCAGTCGCGCTTCTACCGCTTCTTCAGCTCGAGCGACAGCTACGACCCCGACCGGCTGGCCTATGACCAGCAGAAACTGCGCCAGTTCTACCTCACCGAGGGCTATGCCGATTTTCGCGTCATCTCGGCGGTTGCCGAACTCACGCCCGACAAGCGCGACTTCATCATCACCTATGTGGTCGAGGAAGGCGATCGCTACAAATTCGGCGACATCAACGTCGAGAGCGAGCTGCGCGACTTCAATTCGGACACCGTCCGCCGGCTGATCAAGATCAAGAAGGGCGACTGGTACAACGCCAAGACGGTCGAGGACACGGTCGACGGGATCACCGAGACCGCGGGCCTGTTCGGCTACGCCTTTGCCGATGTCAGCCCGCAGTTCGACCGCAACAAGGACGAAAAGACGATGGGGCTGACCATCAAGGTCGCCAACGCCCCGCGCGTCTATGTCGAACGCATCGACATCAACGGCAACACCCAGACCCAGGACAAGGTGATCCGCCGCGAATTCCGTCTTGCCGAAGGCGACGCGTTCAACAGCTTCCAGGTCAAGCGCTCGCAGGATCGCATCAATTCGCTCGGCTTCTTCCAGGAGAATCTGGAGATCGAGCAGAAACAGGGTTCGGCGCCCGATCGCATCATCCTCGAGACCAATGTCGAGGAGAAATCCACGGGTGAGCTTCAGCTCTCAGCGGGCTTCTCGAGCCTCGAGCGCTTCATCATCAACACCTCGATCACGCAGCGCAACTTCCGCGGCAAGGGCCAGCTGCTGCGCGCTGCGGTCAATTATTCGAGCTATTCCAAGTCGATCGAGCTGGGCTTTACCGAGCCCTATCTGATGGACAAGAACATCGCGCTGGGCGGCGACATCTACCGGCGCGACTACAACTCGTTCCAATATGTCGGCAACAACGACCGCAACACGACCTATGAGCAGCTGTCGACGGGCTTCGGCCTGCGGCTCGGCGTTCCGATCACCGAGTTCTGGCAGGCCCAGGCGCGCTACGGCCTCGTCTTTGACGACGTCACGCTCGACAAGAACCTGTTCTACACCGATCCCGACGGCGCATCGGGGCCGCTGCCGGCGAGCTGCGACCCGTTGCTCGCGGGGCGGTATCTCTGCGATGCGATCGGCAAGCGGACAACGTCGTCGCTCGGCTACACGCTCGCCTTCGACAACACCAACAACCGTCTCCGTCCCTCGGCGGGGCACCGCCTGAGCCTCAGCCAGGACTTTGCGGGCGTCGGCGGTGACGTCAAATACATCCGCGCGATCGCGCGCGCGTCGAAATACTGGAGCGTGCTGGGCGGCTTCATCCTCTCGCTCAGCGCCGAAGGTGGTTATATCCATTCGCTCGAAGGACAGCGGACCGATGATCTCGGCAACCCGATCGACCGGATCCGCCTGACTGATCGCTTCTTCCTCGGCGAGCCGCAGATTCGCGGCTTCGACATTCGCGGCGTCGGCCCGCGCGTGCTGCGCTATACGCTGCGCGACACCGACGGTGACGGTGATTTCGAACGCACCGCCGAGCGCAATGACCGCACCGACGACGCGCTGGGCGGTCGCGCCTATTATATGGCGCGCGCCGAACTCGAGATTCCGCTGGGTTCGGGCGCGCGCGAGCTCGGGCTGCGGCCCTCGGTATTCGTTGACGCGGGCGCCGTTTTCGGGCTCCTCGATCCGATTACGACCAACTCGCCGGGCATCTGCCTTGATGCCACCGGAAACCGCGTGACGCCCACGGGCGTTGGACAATGTCCGGCCAACACCACGCTGGCACAGCTTCCCTTTGAGGAGGACTATGTCGGCGACACGCCCAAGCCGCGCCTTTCGGTCGGTTTCGGCGTAAACTGGAACTCACCGTTCGGCCCGTTCCGCATCGACGTTGCGAAGGCGCTGCTCAAAGAACCCGGGGATGACACCAAATTGTTCACTTTCAACGTAGGGACCCAATTCTGATGACCAAGATTCTTGTTACCACCGCGCTTTCCGCGCTTGCGCTTGCAAGCCCGATCGCCGCGCATGCCCAGAAGCTCAACCCCGCGGTGATCGCGGTCGTCGACAACGAGCGCGTTTTCCGCGAGTGCACCGCCTGCAAGGCCGCGCAGGGTCAGCTGCAGACGCAACTCCAGCAGATCCAGCAGCGTGCGCAGCAGCTGGGTCAACCGCTCCAGACCGAAGCGCAGTCGCTCGAGGCTGCGGTCAAGGCGCTCGCTGGCAAGCAGCCCGATGCGGCGCTTCAGCAGCGTGCCACCGCATTCCAGCAGAAGCAGACCGCTGCGCAGAAGGAACTGGCCGATCGCGAGCAGGCCTTCGGTCGCAACCGCTCCTATGTCGCGCAGCAGATCCAGGCGAAGCTCAACCCGATCATCCAGCAGGTGATGACCGCGCGCGGTGCCACGGTTGCGCTCGATACCTCGGCGACGCTTGCGGCTGCCGCGGGCATCGACGTGACCAACGACGTCCTGGCCCAGCTCAACACCCAGCTGCCCAGCGTCAGCACCACCGCGCCGCCGCCGCCGGCCCAGCCCGCGCAGCCGCAGCCGCAGGGTCGCTGATCCGCGCAGATGAGCGAGCAAACGACCGAAAGGGCCGCGATCGGCCCGCTTGATATCAAGCGGGTCCTTGCGGCCTTGCCGCACCGTTATCCGATGCTGCTGGTCGACCGCGTCGAGGAGATCATCCCCGACCGGTCGATCGCGGCGATCAAGGCGGTGTCGTTCAACGAAGAATTCTTCCAGGGGCATTTCCCCGGCCGCCCGATCATGCCCGGCGTGTTAATCGTCGAAGCGCTGGCGCAGGCCGCCGGCGTGCTTGCGGTGGAGTCGTTCGGGCTCGCGGGCTCGGGCAAGCTCGTCTATTTCATGGCGATCGAGGGCGCCAAGTTTCGCACCCCCGTCGAGCCCGGCGTGTTGCTGCGGCTTGAGGTCGAGTTCGTCCAGAAGCGCGCAAGCGTCTCCAAGTTTGCGGGCCGCGCACTGATCGACGGCAAAGTCGCCGCCGAGGCGAACTTTACCGCGATGATCGCGGATCCGCCCAGCGCCTGATCCGATCAGGTTTCAACCTGATCGGTGAATCAGGGGCTGCGCTTTGAGTTAGGCCAAGATTCACGGGTCATGATGACTTCATCATGACCCGATCTTGGCCGTCGGCCTGATCCCCTTGTAATTCGGCGGCCAACCGTCTAGAGCGCCGCCTTCGCATCCCCAGGCTGGTCGGAAACCAGCCACTTTCGGAGCATATGACGTGAAAAAAGGCATTCACCCCGACTACCACATGATCAAGGTCCAGATGACCGACGGCACCGTTTACGAGACGCGCTCCACCTGGGGCTCCGAAGGCGAGACGATGACGCTGGAAATCGACCCGCTGGCGCACCCGGCCTGGACCGGCGGCAACCAGCGCCTGCTCGACACGGGCGGTCAGGTGGCGCGCTTCAACAAGCGCTTCGGTGGCCTCACCCTCGGCAAGAAGTAAGCCGATGCGGCAGAAGCGCGGCACGCGGCCCCTCGGGGCGGTCTCCGCGCTTCGCCCATTGCTTGTGATGGCAGCGGTCATGGCGGCTCCCGCCCTGGCCGCGCCTTCGCGCGCGCCCGAGGATCGGACGATCGCGTCGATCCGGGCGATGCCCGCCTGGAAAAAGGCGGAACAGACGCTCGCCGCGCAGCATGACCGCTTTGTCGGTGAGATCATCAGGATCACCGAAATCCCCGCGCCGCCCTTTGGCGAAGCGCCGCGAGCCGCCGCCTATCGCCAGATGCTCGCCGATCACGGCCTGACCGACATCGAGAGCGACGCCGAAGGCAATGTGATGGGGCTGCGCCGCGGCACCGCGCCCGCCGGCGGCAAGCTGATCGTCGTTTCGGCGCATCTCGACACCGTCTTTCCCGCCGGCACCAATGTGAAGGTTCGCCGCGAGGGAACGAAGCTCTACGCACCCGGCATCGGCGACGATTCGCGCGGGCTCGCGGCGATGCTTGCCTGGATCCGCGCGCTCGACGCCGCGAAGATCCGCACCAGGCACGATATCCTGTTCGTCGGCACCGTCGGCGAGGAAGGGCAGGGCGACCTGCGCGGTGTCCGCCACTTCTTCACCCAGGGCAAATACAAGGACCGCGTCGCCGCATTCTATTCGGTCGACGGCATCGACCCTGCGCAGCTGACGCACGCCGCGGTCGGTTCGAAGCGCTATCGTGTCACCTTCAAGGGTCCGGGTGGGCATAGCTTCAGCGCCTTCGGCATCGTCAATCCCATGGCCGCGGCCGCGCGCGCGATTTCGGATCTTTACGAAATCGTTCCTGTCGCATCACCCAAGACCACCTATGCAGCGGCGGTGATCGGCGGTGGCACCTCGGTCAACTCGATCCCCGATTCGGTCTTTGTCGAGTTCGACATGCGCTCCGAAAGCGCGGCTGAACTCGACGGGCTAGAGAAGCGCTTCCTGGCGACGATCGATCGCGCGATCGCCACCGAAAATGGCGCGCGCTCGACACGCGAAGGGCCAATCACCGCCGAGAAGAAGAAGATCGGCGATCGCCCCGCAGGCGTCACGCCTCGCGATGCACAGCTCGTCGCGATCACCGCTGCGGCCGCGCGCGCGCAGGGCTTCTCGCCCGAATATGAGGCATCGTCGACCGATGCGAATGTCCCGATCAGCCTGGGCGTGCCCGCGATCACGATCGGTTCGGGCGGCAGCGGCGAACGCGCGCATTCGACCGACGAGTATATCGATGTGGAACGCAAGGAGAGCCTGCGCGGGCTCAGCGTCGGACTGCTTTCCCTGCTTGCGATCGCGGAAGTTCAGCGACGCTGATTGGCCGCTTCAAAAGAACAGCCCGCGCAGCTCGGCGATCGCAACCGTCGTCGGCATCGACAGAAACATCGCCGGGACGAATGGCGCGAGAGTCGCCACGAGCAGGATCGCCAAGCTGTTGAAGTCCACCGGCACGAAGCGCATTGCATAGACATTGGCGACCACCTGATAGAGGTCGGTGGCTGCCGAGAAGTCGGGTTCCGACAGCATCTGCCGCTTCGCGGGCCGTGTTCCGGCAAACCATGACCGCTCGAACTGCAGGCCCAGCTCGGTCCCGAGCGCGCCATAGGTCATTGCACCAATGCGCCACACGCGTGTCAGCTTGTCGACGAAGACCGTAAGCGGCCCCACGAACAACGCAACCGAGATCAACGCGATGCCGCCGACGAGCAATCCGTCGGTGAACGGCGTTGCCTGCCCCGCCAGGTGAACATTGGCGAACCGTCCCGCGGCGATCGTCCCCAACGCGGCGCCAACTAACGCAAAGGCGCGCACCGACTGGCACAGAAATCCCAGACCCGCCGATTGGTCGGGATGCGCCGCGATCAGCCGCAGCTCGAGCCGCGAAATGCGCCGAAGCATGTCCGTCCAGATCATCACGCGCCAGATCCAGCCGAGGACCAGCAGAAACAGCAACGGCGCGCTGACAAGCATGCGCCACCAGCCGGCGGCGGATAATGTGTCGCCAGAAAGCGACCAGGTCGGCACCCCGGGGGCAACGGGCATACCAATCAGCGCCAGGATGACGCCGTAGATGAGCGCCAGCATGATCGCCTCGGCCCAAAGCGAGCTGACCTGCCTTCGCGCGCGGACGAGGATATCCTCGAACTGCCGCTCGCCATCGGCGTCCAGCAGCCCCGATACAACGAAATGCAGCGCCACCGAGCCGAGACGGCGCGCGCAAAGTTTCCAGCCAATGACGAGGAGAGGGGCGGCGATCAGGTAGCGGGCATGCAATCCGACATCGCGGCTGAAGCTCCTCAGCGCCTCTTCGGGGTCCGAGGGCGGTGCGAACAGCGTCAGTACCAGCAGCGGCACCCACCCGAGGATGATGACGAGGCCCACCCTGCTCGGCACGTTGGGGCAGATCGGCGCAGGCAATCGCACCAGCGCGGTCAGGCGTCGGGGCGGCCCACCCTCGAACAGATCGTTCTGCGCGAAGATTGAAGCGGTGTCCTGCTGTTCGGTCACTTGCGCGCCTTCCATCATCGCGCAGATCGGCGAAGAGCGCCACGGCGCGGCGCATCAAGTCTGGCGACGGGCGCGGAGCGCCACAATCGGGTTTTCTCCCGATACCGGGGGCCGCGATGTGGCAAGCAATGTGAGGAAAGTTGGCGGACAGGGTGGGATTCGAACCCACGGTGAGCTTGCACCCACGGCGGTTTTCAAGTTGCGGATTATAAGGTTTCTCCTAGTTTTAACAGGTATTCGTAAGCATACGAATTTGCAGAAACCCTAGTAATTTGTCCTCTGGAAGTTTTATGTGAGTTCCAGTAGGTTTATATGGGCTGCTTACTATTTGCTTGCGAGTTTCGGGAGCAGCCGCCGTGGCCATAAAGCTTACAAAAAGCGTCATAGATCGCATGGAGTCGAGCGACAAGGGCAAGATTTACTGGGACACTGAGGTAAAAGGCTTCGGCGTCCGTATCACGACGAAAGGCAAGCTGACCTTCATCGTACAGGGACGGGTAGCACATGGCGGGAAGGGGGCTCGCATATCGATCGGGCCCTATGGCGTATTCACCGTGGATCAGGCGCGCGACGTCGCACGCGAGCATCTTCGGACGATGCGAATGGGCGAGGATCCCCGCGAGCTCAAGAAGCACGAAGAAACGCTTCGCATCACCTTGCAGGAGGTGTGCGATAATTATGTGGCGCGCCCCGGAAAGCTGAAAGCCAGCAGCCAGGCTACGATCAAGAGGCATATCGCCACAACCTTCGAGGCGTGGAAGGACAAGCCGATCGTGTCGATCACCGAGGAGATGTGCAGGATCCGTTATCGCGAGATGCTGACCGTAGGACTCCGAGGCAAGAAAGGGGCACCGGGGCAGGCAAACCAGGCGTTCTCGATCCTCAGCGCGCTCATCAACTATGCCAGCCGCCAGCATCGTCGTGCAGACGGCTCTCCACTGATACGGTATAGCCCGGTTGCCGTCCTCAGGGACGACAAGGTCAAGCTCCGCCCGCGCACCACCCGTATCCTCGACCATAAAGTCGGGGCCTGTTGGCTTGCTCTACGACAGTGGAGCGCCGTTGCGCACAATCGCGATACGGGGTCGAGCATCGACCTGGTCCGGTTCCTCTTCCTGACAGGTCTGCGAATCGGCGAAGCCTCTTCGCTCCGTTGGGATCAGGTCATGCTGGAGGATGGATATTTCCACATTCCAAACCCCAAGAACGGCAATCCCGTTTCGATGCCGCTATCACTCCAGGGGCTCTGGCTTCTCGATTCTCGCCCCAGAGTCGAGGGAAACCCCTTCGTCTTTCCGTCATGGGGCAAGGCTCGCCACATCACGAGCACGCGGGATACGATGCTGAAAGTCAGCAAGGTGGCGGGGAACCATATCACTCCCCACGCTGTCCGGCGCACCTATACCAACATTGCGCTGCGGCAGTGTCGGATCGAAAAGTTCCGCACGGACCTGCTGACGAACCACATCACCCGGGACGTGACTGCGGTGCACTATTTCGACACGACCAACCTCCAGTGGCTGCAACCAGAGGCCCAGTTGATCGGTGATTGGCTCGATCAGCAGGCGCTAAGGGCCGAACGTCAGGCAAGCGAAACGAGTGGGGTGACACTGGCCCTTGGTGTCCGACCCGAGTTGGCCGCAGGTTCCGAATCCGAGCCGCTGGTACTGCGGTCGGACGGCGCTTAGCGCTTGATTGCGCCTGCATTGAAGTGGCGAGCAAGCTCATGATGAGCAGGTTTATCCGGCCCGAGCGCCCAGGAAGGCTGCGAATTGTCTGGCCCCGCACGCCTGCAAGCAATTCGCGGGCGAGCGTGGTCCGCCGTGACCAAGTCGGCCGTGCTCAGTGCCGTTAGTGAATCTGGCTCATGGTGGCGATTAGCTAGTCTCGCTAGTCCAGATCGCATATTCAGGTAGAAAGTCGTTGAGAAGGTTGAGTCCTCAGGGCGTCAGCCAACGATTCGCCTGTGAGATTACGTGCCTCCAAGGCGACTGGTCGAGACGGCCGGCCTATGCGGAGTCGTTGGCCATGACCTGGTTGATGATACAAGATCAAAGAATGGGCAACCGATCAGCCGCCGATAGATTTCAAACTGGAAGTGCTCTCGTTTCTGAAATCATCTCATGGCTGTGACGTCTCCCCCTTGTCTGTTGAAATGCTCTCAAGAGGACGGCGGTATGTCTGAGCCTGAAAATGATCTCTCTGCCGATCTGGATGCGGACGAGGCGGCTCTCCTGGAAGAGATGCCGGCGCTGGGCGGAATCCTGCAGTCGCGGCGCGACTTCATGGCCCACACTGCGGCCGGGAGTTTAGGGTTGTTCGCGGCCAGTCTTCTTGCCGAGGAAGAGGCGCTCGCGCAGATGGCGCTCCCGGCGGATGCGGCAACCGCAACGGCAGCGCCGCAGCAGTTGGTGAAGATCGCGCTCCGGGTCAATGGCGCGGAGCGGGCGCTTGAGCTCGATCCGCGCGTGGTGCTGCTCGACGCGCTGCGCGAGCGGCTGGCGCTGACCGGATCGAAGAAGGGCTGTGACCAAGGCCAGTGCGGCGCCTGCACCGTTCTGGTCGATGGGCAACGGGTTCTGTCCTGCCTGACGCTGGCCGCGACGCTGGACGGCCGCGAGGTGACCACGATCGAGGGTTTGGCCGAAGGCGACCAACTGCACCCGGTCCAAGCCGCGTTCATCAAGCATGACGCCTTCCAGTGCGGCTATTGCACGCCAGGGCAGATTTGTTCGGCGGTCGGCGTGCTGGGCGAGGCCCGGCGCGGGCATGTCAGCCATGTCACCGCTGATGTGAGCAAGGCTACGACGCGCCTATCGGACGACGAGATCCGTGAGCGCATGAGCGGCAACATCTGCCGCTGCGGCGCCTATCCCGGCATCCTCGCGGCGGTCCAGGAGGTCCATTCGGGCCGCGAGACTGCGCACAATTGGCAATTCGCCACCGAGGCCCAACTGGCGATGGTGCGAGAGGAGGACAGCAATGCGGCCGTTTGAATATGTTCGCGCGGCGGATCCCACCGCGGGCGTCGCAGCCGTCGCCGCCATGCCGGGCGCAAAGTTCCTTGCCGGCGGCACCAACCTCCTCGACCTGATGAAGGAGGATATCGAGCGTCCCGTGCGCCTCGTCGATATCACGCGCCTGCCGCTGCGGGACATCAAGCGGACCCGCGCGGGCCTGTCCCTCGGCGCGCTCGCGACCAATACCGAGACGGCCAACCACCCGCTGGTCCGCGAGAATTATCCATTGCTGACCCAGGCGATCGTCGCCGGGGCGTCCGGTCAGCTACGCAATATGGCGACCAATGGCGGCAATCTTCTCCAGCGCACGCGCTGCAACTATTTTTATGACACGGCGACGCCCTGCAACAAGCGCGAGCCCGGAAGCGGTTGCGGGGCGCGTGAGGGTCTCAACAAGATCCACGCCATTCTGGGCTGGAGCGAGGCTTGTGTCGCGACCTATCCCGGCGACATGGCCAATGCGCTCTATGCGCTCGACGCCCGTGTGCGCGTGCGCGCCCAGAATGGGCGGGAACGGTTGATCCCTGTCGCCGACTTTCATCGTCTGCCCGGCGATACGCCGCAGCAGGATACGAACCTTGGGCAAGGCGAACTGATCGTCGCGATCGAGCTGCCGACTTCGTCCGCCAAATTCGCGCCCAACTCATATTATCTCAAGGTGCGCGACAGGGCGTCCTACGCCTTCGCGCTGGTCTCGGTCGCCGCTGCGTTCGATCTGGATGGCGGGACGATCCGGGAGGCGCGCGTCGTGCTGGGCAGTGTCGCCCACAAGCCATGGCGCAGCGCCGAGGCCGAACGTGGGGGGGGCGG